>CAYTLS010000483.1:0-3012 GCA_964438745.1 uncultured bacterium | reverse complement strand
TCCAACATATTCAAATTGCGATCACCGACACCAAAAACCGCGGCGCGATCTACATTTTTAAGATCATAGGTTTTTTTTATCATTTATCCTCAAATTTTATTATTCAAGAAAGAATATATGAAAGAGATGGTAAAAATGATAGTGCTAAAAGATAATATTAGGACGGATTTTTAAGGCGCCCTGCTGTCCTGGAAACAGTGACAAAGTCAAAGAGTTGTCAGATTATGTTGTTTTTACATTTTCTAAATCCTAATTTATATGTAATTAATTAATATTTGGACAGAGGTAATTATGAATAAATATTCGGTTGTAATGTGGATCGTTCTTATATCCATCAATTGTTTGGCACAAACTGAAGAAGCCAATAACCTGCAAGCTATTCGGGACTCCCTGGAATTTGTCCATACAGAGCAGTTTCAGCGAAAGCTGGATTCCCTGAAGGCTGATTTTGAATTGCAAAAGCAGAAGTTTTTGAACAAATATAATGTGGAGCGGGATCAGTATGCCCGGAAAATCGAAGCCCTGGCCGACAGTTTGCGACGTGTAGAACAAAAGACTACGGCGGTCTCATCAGAGCCGGTTAAACTCACGGCAGGCCCCTATGACCCTGCTGTGGAAGCCAATCATTTTAGTTATCTGACTGACCTGAAAGACAGAGAAAAGAAAAGCGCATCGTTATTTGGAAAATTAGGTTTTGGTGGCGGAAAATTGATCGAATTTCAACTGCAGGAAATGACCACTTATCTGCAGACCTATTTTTCCGGTGCCCATTGCGAAAAAGTTCAGGATTATATTATAGAGTTGAGTCTCGATAATAAAATGTATGCAAAGGCGGAAATGGAGTTTTTAAAATATGCTCACCTCTATAACAGTGCTGAAAATTATACATTGACAATTGATCGTTACCTGGCTGAATTCAGTAAAGTCCGCCATTATAAAGACAGGAAGCCCTTCATTTCCAAAAAAGTAAACTCTGTCTTAAAAAAGACGGAATTATGGGAACGGTATTTTAATTTTATTGAACTGTTAAGTTCTTACCCGGAGGCAGAGGTCAAAACTTTTTTTATGCATGAATCTTATCACTATCTGACCCGCTTTGCCGACAGGAAAGAAAGCGGGCGGGTTATTTTCTGGATGGCCAATAATTATTATGTTAACGGTGATCCGCAAAAAGCCCTGGTGACGACAGATAAACTAATGACTTTGTATCCCAAACAACCGGTCTATGCCGATGGGCTTTTTCTAAAAGCCAAAATCCAACAGGATGAGTTCAAGGAATATGAAAACGCCATCGCCTCTTACGAATCCTTTATTCATAAATTCCCTGATCGCGATAAAGCCCGGGTTAGCATGCATACCATTGCCAAAATTTATGATGAGGATCTGAAGAAATATGAACAGGCCATTTCCTATTACAGACAATTTGCCGATAAATACCCGGCAGATGAAAAGGCCATTACCAGCCTCAACAGAGTCGCAGAAATATATTATAAAGAATTGAAAGTTGTCCAATCGGCTGTTGATGTTTATGTATTGATTCAGGAACGATATCCACAAACTGTCGCAGGCCGTAAAGCACTCCTAAATTCCGGCAAACTCTATGAAGAAAGAGACTACTATAAAAATGCCCTGGTTCAGTACGCCGAAGTGTTTAAGAATTACCCGAAAACAGAAGAGGGCCTTGCAGCCATGGAAAGATCCGTTGTCATCTATCTTGATAAAATGGGAGATTCCCAAAAAGGCAAAGAATTATTACAACTGATTATCACGGACCATGCTGATACAAAAAGTGCCAGGGAAGCCAAAGAAAGATTAGACAAGATTCTGGAAAAGGAACGGGAAGAGGCTGCCGCCGCCCAGCCGGATACCACATCACAAGAAAGTAATGATCAGGAATAAGTACAGATGAAAAAATATTTTTTGCTACTCTGTTGTTTTGTGACCTTGCTAATGGCAGATTCCCGCTATCGTGTTCATGAGGGTAGTAATAAGTTGGCAGTGGTGATCCATGGTATCGCTGATAAACCTTACATGATGTGGCGCATTGAGAAGAACCTTGATGAAGCCGGTTTTTCGGTATATAATTTTGATTATGCTTCTACAAAATGGTCTATGGACAGCTCTATAACTCATCTTGATACAGCAATTGATAGTATAATATCTCACTATGATAGCATCCATTTTGTTGTTCATAGTCTGGGAGCTTTTGTCATCCGTGGGTATTTGTCAGGTCATTTCAACCGGAAATTTAAAAACCTGGTGATGATCGCGCCGCCGAATAATGGTTCCATCATTGCTGAGCGGTTTGAGGATATAAAATTATTTGAGTGGCGGTTTGGTGATGCTGGGCAGAAACTGGGAAAAGGTCATGATGACTATTGGCGGATCTATCCGGTGCCGCAGATTCCTTTTGGAATTATAGCCGGAGGAATCGGAACCAAATACGGCCTGAACCCACTGATCCCCGGTGATGATGATGGTGTTGTGGGGGTTCAGGAAACAATTTTGGATGGTTATGCTGACTTTATTATTTTACCCGGTTTGCACTCTTCTCTATTATGGCAAAGTGAAGTGATTGAACAGGTTATTTATTTTCTTTCCAATGAAAAGTTTTATAATAGCGAATCCATATTAAAGTCGTCTCCTCCTGAGAACAACTAACATATTCTTTTCAAAATTAATAATAGCAAAAAGATTAATATTACAAATCAGTATTCAGGGTTCTTAAAAATGATAAAATATTTGTGTTTTATCAGGACTGAAAATTAATTTTCCCTCAATAAACAATAAAAATTCTTAAAAATGGCATTGGATTTGACTTATACTTTTCAAGACTAGTTGAACCATAAAATTTCGGGAGAGAATTATGAGCCAAGACGTCGTATTAACCATTAACCCCGGATCTACTTCCACAAAAATTGGACTATTCAGTCGTGATGAAGAGATTCACATTGAGAAAATAGATCATTCCGGAACCGCCATCGCAGATATGCATTCCATCAAAGATCAATT
>CAYTLS010000482.1:0-3034 GCA_964438745.1 uncultured bacterium | reverse complement strand
ACCACTTCGGGACTTAATAATCCCATGTCTCCCGGAAATATGTAAATATCGCCAATATTCTTATCGGATTCGATTTTGTCCAGGGCAACCATAGCCGCATGGCCGGTACCCAGTTGTTTTTCCTGATAAGCGAACATTCCCTGATCAGTATGACCGATAGCATCAGCCACCTGGCGGGCTTTAATGCCGACTACTGAAATTGTATTATCAGATTTTAAACCTTTGGCAGCCGCATTGATCACTCTGGAAGCAGTTGGTTTCCCCCAGATTTCGTGTAGCATCTTTGAGGTATTTGATTTAATTCGTTTGCCATGGCCCGCTGCCAGTACAATCGTTATCGGTGAGTTATCATATTTTAGTTGGCCTTGCAGGTCCTGTAGAAATTCTTCTACTGATTGAGACATTGTTGTCATCTCCTTTTAATTTACTAGTTTTAAACTTATATCTATAAACAAATAGACAGCCGGTGCTGTCATAAAAATTGCGTCGAACCGGTCTAACACGCCACCATGGCCGAGCAGAATCTTACCAGAATCCTTAATCCCCGTATCCCGCTTGATCATGGATTCCGCTAAATCTCCCAGTTGAGGAAATACCCCCAAAATCACAGCAAATACCAATACATGATAGATTGTAAACAATTCCGGTAACATATTTGTGTAATAAAAAATTATACTTGAGATCAATGCCCCGATAATTCCGGCAAAACTGCCTTCTTTTGATTTCTTGGGGGATATCTTTGGAGCCAGTTTATTTTTACCAAAAAGAGATCCAAAGATATAGGCAAAAGTATCATTAATCCAAACAGTAACAAAAAGTGCTATGACCAGCTGCCAGGATTCCGAGTCGCTGATTCCGGTATAATTTCCCAGTTCCCTCAACATAATCAAAGTCGAGATCAGTACCGGAATATAAAGGTAACCGGCCAGGGTTATTGCAAATTTTTCTGTTGATTGATAAATATCACCCCGCAGGTTTAATAATAAAAATAACATGGTCGGTATTAAAATAGCGTGATAAAAATATTGTGGCGCATAAAAGGTAATAATTAACCATAGAAATCCGAATACAATGCCGTGGACATAATAGGCTTTTATTTTTTTTGTTTCCCTAAACATCTTATAAAATTCATACTGACTAACCACGGTCACTAAAGTCAAAAAACTTAAAAAATAAACATCTCCCAGATATATAATATACAAAATGGCCGGAATTCCCAATATGCCAACCAGTACTCGTGTTATTAAACTTTTCATTTTATCCCTCTTAATTTTCTTCACCCCATTTTAACACGGTGATTTTTACTTTTCCGACTCCCTCTGATAAAAGGCCAATTTTTTTTGCTGCCCCATAGGACAGATCCAGATCACGCCCCGGAATAAATGGCCCCCTGTCATTAACCTTGACAACGACTGATTTTCCGGTTTTCAAATAGGTGACATTGATGATTGTTCCCAAGGGTAGCTCTTTATGGGCCGCTGTTTCGCCATACATATTAAAGGTCTCGCCACTGGCCGTTGGCCGGCCATGAAATTTTGGACCGTAATAGGAGGACATCAGCACGGCTGATTTATTTCGTTTAATTGTCATGAGAGAGACTTCTGATTTTGGAATTTCCTTTTTAACCGCCGGTTTTGTTCTGCCGGTTCTGCGCGAACCCCCGGAATGATATCGTGGCGCGGATGCACAACTGGTCAGCACCAGGGATATTCCAATTATCAGTAACGCTGTTTTCATATTTTTGCTTTGCCAATAAGATCTTTGATAGAAGCGATATTTTGTTCGTCCATATACTGATTTATAAAATCATGAATTTTTGATACAGCATTGGGATCATAGAAATGAACCGTGCCAAGCTGAACGGCCGAAGCACCGGCAAGTAAGAATTCGATCACATCTTCTCCAGTGGCAATACCACCAATACCTACTATCGGAATATCAATTGCTTTGTTGGCTTTGATAATATTTGCAATGGCAACCGGTTTGACAGCCGGGCCGGACAGTCCACCCACAACCGTATTAATTTTAGGGTTACGGGTATAAATAGCGATAGCGGAACCATAAAGGGTGTTGATCATTGATACAGCATCACAATTAGCTAGCTGGACCTTCTCCGCCATTTTCGCAATATCTGTTACATTAGGAGAAAGTTTGATCATCAGGAATTTATCAGTCATATCCCGCATGGGCGCAACCAGTTTGAACATAAAATCCGGATCAGTACCAAATTGTATCCCCCCTTTTTTCACATTGGGGCAGGAGACATTGATTTCAAAGCCATGGATCCAGTCAACCTTATCCAATTGTCGAATGATCTCATAATATTCCTGGTCTTCACGGCCAGCGACATTAACAATCAGTCGTCCCTTATAATTTCTAAAATAATCTTCTTTTTCTGCCAGAAATCGTTCCAGGCCAATATTTGCCAGGCCGATAGAATTGATCATACCGCTGGGTGTTTCTGTAATTCTGGGCGGCGGATTACCGATTCGTGGGTTTAATGATAAGGACTTGGAAACAATTCCGCCATATAAATCCGTATCGATAAAATCGCTTACTTCGTCGCCATATCCAAAGGTGCCGGAGGCGGTAAGCAGTGGATTTTTCAATTGTAATTTCTTTGAAACATTTACACTTAAATCAGCCAAAATTTATTTCTTTCCCCTTAAATACCGGCCCGTCTTTACAGACCAGTGATATTCTGTCATTACCTTTGTCATCGTAGGTCTTGATCGCACAGCCCTGGCAGAGTCCCATTCCGCATGCCATGATCGTTTCCATAGAGAGTTGAACCTCAAGATCATGCTTATCAGCAAACTGTTTTAGCGCTTCGCACATCTTTTCAGGGCCACAGGCATAAATTACGGCAGGCTTTGCAAAATTGCCAAGTTCCTTTTCAAGATTTTCTACCACATTCCCATGAAACCCCTGTGAGCCGTCATCAGTGGAAATATACATGCGCTCCTGATCCTCAAGGCTGGGAAAATACTCGCGATTGTCCCATCCGCCGGAAAAGAAGGCAAAGTTCAAGGCT
>CAYTLS010000481.1:0-3034 GCA_964438745.1 uncultured bacterium | reverse complement strand
CCAACAGAATTTGATTATGTTAATACTGTATTTGAAAATTGTATTTATGATTTAGGTAAGGAAGCTTTTGTGAAATTAGGTACTCATGGAGGTTATATTAATCCAGAAAATTTCGGTTTTCATTCTATTGATTGCCGTGCTGATCGAACTTAAACCCTTTCCGGCTAATGGCTGGGCATTGGATGTTTATGAAGCGGTGGATAGTGGTGTGGTTGCGGTGATTGCCTCCGGTACTTCTGCGGCGATGCTTTTCGTCCTTTATAAAATTTCACCCCTGCTGAATGAAAGTTTATTGATTACTACTGCCGGAATCGGGGTTTTTACCTTTATCTTTTCCAATCTGCTGGCGTTAAAACAGGACAATGCTAAACGACTGCTGGGTTATTCCTCTATTGGTCAGATCGGTTTGATCGTTGCGGCCTATACATTATTAATTCACACTGGATTTATACAAAACTCCGGAATGGTCATGTTGATTGTTGGTGGCTTGTTTATCAATCACTTTTTCGCCAAAGCGGGCCTTTTCTGGTTATCCGGAATTCTCAAAAAGGACAAACTTGACGATTGGAGTATCCTGCGTAACAATCCAGTTTTACTATTCGCTTTTTCAGTATTTACAATTGCATTGGTCGGATTGCCGCCATTCCCGGGGTTTTTCGCAAAATGGCAGATAGTAATGACTTTTTCAGAAAACGGATTGTTTTTATGGACGGGGTTAATTCTCCTAGGCTCTTTTTTCGAAGCGATTTATCTCTTTCGCTGGCTGGGTAAAGTTCTGAAATCAGAGGTTACAGAAAAATTAAAAGCCAAAGTGAACGAAGTCTTTCCGGTGGCAGTATTTTTACTGGCGATAATTATAAGCGGTGGATACTTTTCCACAATGATTGAAAAGGGCACAAGCCTGGCTATTCTTTATTTACCTATGGCTTTTGTTGTACTTTTATTTGTAATTGATTTTCTACCTGTTGTTATTAAAAACACGCTGGTGATTTTAGTCGGCTCCTATTATGCTTATTTAACCATTCCGCAACTGAGTGGCTATCGTATCATGTTCGGTATAATATTTCTGATTGGCGGTGTCTTACTATTCATTCCCGGATATATCAAAAAAGGCAAACGGGTTGGTTTTTACCCCCTGGCTGTAATGATGTATGCGGGACTGGCCGGATTACTGCTTGCGGACAATACATTACAATTTTTTACTGCCTGGGAATTAATGACGCTGGGCTCTTATTTCCTCATTATTCGCGGTAAAAAATCCGAGCCTCATGCGCTGAGTTATATGTTGTTCTCTATTGGCGGCGCTTTTGTTATGCTGATGGGAATGGGCGTTTTATTTCAGGTCAATGGCAATTCATTGGCGCTGGCAAGCCTGGGAACCATCACGAATTTAACCGGTGTTGTTTACGCTCTGCTGGCAATTGGGTTTCTGACCAAAATGGCTTCCATGGGATTGCATATTTGGTTACCCGGTGCCCACGGTGAAGCTGAAACTGATGTGTCGCCCATGGTATCCGCGATTTTACTGAAAGCCGGCATGTTTGGAATGGTGGTATTAATGTCGGCGATTCAGACGGCAAAAATCGGATTTATAGATTTACCTTATGTTTTGGGATGGCTGGGCGCGATCACTATTTTTCTCGGAAATATGCTGGCTATATACCAGGAAGACGCCAAACGATTACTGGCCTATTCGTCAGTGGGTAACTTGGGATATGTCCTCTTTGGGTTGGCATTGATGTCACACCTGGGATGGCTGACATCCATTACCTACGCCCTAAACCACTTTTTATTTAAATCTATGTTGTTCCTGGCGATTGGTGGCGTTGTTTACCGGGTGGGCACAAAAAATATGTATGAAATGGGCGGTTTGATCAAGCGTATGCCCATCAGTTTTATATCGGTTCTTATCGGAATTATTGCCTTGTCAGGAGTTCCACCACTCTCGGGATTCGCCGGAAAATGGTTGACCTATAATGCTATTCTGGAAAAAGGCTGGTATCTGCAAGGTATCGTGGTCATTATTGGCGGACTGATCGCCTTTCTCTACTGTTTTCGTCTGATCTATGCTGTTTTCCTGGGACAATTAAAAGATAAAAACCGGTATGTCAAAGAAGCGCCGATCGCTCTGTTAATTCCTCAGATCATTATGATTATCGCTATCATGGTTTTTTCAACTTACCCTGGTTTTGTTTTAGGGCCGGTGGGTGAGGTTTTGAAGCCGATTTTACCGGCAGGAGCCTTGGCCTGGGAAGGACATACGGCTTTCTCTGTTTACGGTCATTGGAATGGGTTCCTGATCATGATGATCACCGGCGGTATATTTGTGACGGTTTTCCTCTGGTTGTTTTACATTAACAGAAAATCACAGCCGGTGAAACAGTTCAATATTGTTTATGCGGCGGAAAGACCATCCCGGCCGGAACTGACCCATGTGGGCTATAATTTCTTTGCCCATTACCGAAAGGCACTAGGATCCCTGGCCCGGCCTCATGTCACAAAATTCTGGAATTCCATGACCGATGTCTGCCATTCTTCTGCGGATTTTCTGCGACGGCTATATAATGGCGACGGGCAGACCTATATTCTGCATATTTTAATCTTCATTGTTGTTGTGTACTTTATTTCTATCGGAGGATAATAATGGGCTTTGAACCAATTCAAATACTTTATGCTGTCTGGGCGATTTCGATTATTATTAATGTTGGCCTATTATTGCAGGGGCTTGTCCGCAAGATCGGCGCACGAGTGGGAAAGCGCTACGGCATTCGCATCTATCAACCCTATATCGATCTGATAAAAAATTATGCACTGCGATCCAGTGTTACGCACGGTATAATGTTTTACCTTGGGCCTGTATTCAGACTCACTGGTGGATTGGGCGTGTATTTGTTCACCCCGATCATTTATGGATCGGTTTATTTCAGTAATTTTTCCTTTTCCGGAGATGTGGTGTTGGTGCTTTACTTTATATTCTTTGGATCTTTGGGAATGGCGCTGGGAGCCGGTGAGGGTGGACATCCCTACTCTGCTA
>CAYTLS010000480.1:0-3035 GCA_964438745.1 uncultured bacterium | reverse complement strand
TTCGGATATTAAAGACTTTACCAAACTTTCCGAAACACTTTCATCACAAAAAGTCGTCAATCTTCTAAACCATTATTTTGAGGAAGGTGAACGGATAATTTTTAATAACAATGGTATGCTGGATAAGTATACCGGCGACGGTTTGATGGCATTATTTGGAGTGCCGGTTCCTGATAAAGATCATGCCGTTTCCGCCTGTAATGCCATTATGGAATTTGATACTCTTAAAAATATACAGATGGCTGACCGTGAGTTTAATCTGGTGACGCGAATAGGGGTTCATACAGGACCATTTGTGGCGGGCAATATCGGTTCCTCCAGGCGTGTTGATTTCACAGCCATTGGTTCCACGGTTAATATTGCCGCCCGCCTGGAACAAGTTAACAAAGCATTTAATACAAATAATATCATTTCTGCTGAAACCTGTGATTTGGTTAACAGCTTTTTTATCTGCCGGGACTTAGATTATTATAGAGTCAAAGGAATTGAGCACCCTTTGCACATTTATACAGTTCTTTGTAAAAAAGAAGATGCCCCTTCGGAAATTGAAACCTTAATGGAAATGCACCAAAAAGGTCTGGCACTCTATCGTGAAGGCAATTTTAAAGATGCCGGAAGTATTTTTCAAAAAATGATGATAAAATTTCCTGATGATAAAATTTCTGAATATTTTTTAAAAAAATGTCAATTATGACATTTTACACAGTGAGGTTAAGATGATAAAGGGTAAATTGATAGCAGTCATATTTATATTGGCAATCAGCTCATTGATTGCTGAAGAATTGCGGATAATTACCAAAAACAATATCCACCTGCGACAGGGTCCGGGATGTTATTATCCCTTAATCTCTGTCTTGAATATTGGTGATACCGTCCGGGTGGTTTCAGTCAATTTGGGCTGGGCCAGTGTCGGGTTTCAGGATACCACCGGTTGGGTCTGCGAACGCTGCTTCAGCCAGAAGCCTGTACAAAATAAAATATCCAATGATCTTCTACTGGATAGCGGAGAAACAACCCTGTCCAACATTACTGCTGGTGGGGCAGTAAAAGGGTTTGCGGTAAAATCCTATGCCAAAGCTGATGATACACAAAAGCCTTTCATCTTCGAGTCGCATCTTGACCCCGACTATTATTTGCAGATCAAACGGTCTATGCAGAACAATAAACAGAGTGACAGAACTTACCGGAATCTGACAAAACCCAGTGCTGGTTTTCATATTGATCATAGACTTGAGACCATCGGTAACCGGGTAGCCACTCAAATTGCATCCAAGGGATTGTCAAAAAATGAGGATAATCTTAAATACCTGAATGCCATCGGCACATTGGTTTTGGAAGAAACGGATCTCTATTATTTCCCCGTTAAGTTTTTTATCGTAGAAGATGATAATAAAGCCGCCTATGCCACGCCCAATGGAATGATCTTTGTCACCAGTGGCCTAATGGGAATTGTCAGGGATGAAGCGGAACTGGCCTGTCTGCTGGCCCATGAAGTGTCACACCTTGTATACCAGCATGGCTATGAAGAATTACAAAAGCGGGAAACGGTGATTCAGGCGGAAAATGCCTTTGATCAGTTGGATATGGAAATCAATGACAATAAAAGTGCTGAACAGCTAGACTTGGAAGATCTGGCGGATAAATTCTACGAAGTGGCCACCGCGCCGCGACAATTAGGCTATGAATATGAAGCCGATAAAATGGGCGTTATCTTTGCTTCCAAAGCCGGTTACGACCCCTATGCTTTGACACGCTTATTGGGAAGGCTGAAAACCAGTACACAAATTGATTATGACCATTATGAATCCAATTGGGAAAAAAACTATATCAAAGACAGAATCAAGCGTGTTTCCAAATTTATCGGCAATCATTTAGAGCCCAACAACATTCGCAACCGCACCCGTTTTGAAACAGTCTTCAAATAATTTAAAATCTCTGTATCATTACATCTGCTTTTTTTACCAATTGCATTTCATTTTCAATAAATATTTCGTACTTATGAATTATGAAGATAGCGATTCTATCAGATATTCACGGTAATTATGAAGCCCTCAAGCCTGTCCTTCAAAGGTGTGAGGAGGAATCGGTTGATAAAATTTATAATCTGGGGGATTTCATTAATTACGGTCCCCAGTCCGAAGAAGTTATTCAGGAAATTATGGCCCGCAAGATTCCATCCATTCTTGGTAACCACGAATATGCTTTGCTAAATGAAAAATTTTTAGATCATTTTCAAGTCCATGCTCAACTCTCCTTTTTTATCACCCAACCCATGATTTCGGAAAAGAGTTATCAATTTATTAGTAATCTGCCGAGACATCTTCAGAAAAATCAATTATACTTTGTTCATGGCACACCGCCGGATAATTTATTCGATTATGTTTATCGGTTATCAGATTACCAGTTCAGCGAAATTTTTAACTCTATGAAAGCAACTATATTTTTTGTCGGCCATACCCATCAATGTGCGGTCTATAAAAAATCAAAAAGAACTATCGAAAAATCATCCTTGCATCCCGGTGAACCAACAGGACTGGCTCCCAATGACAAAGCGATTATCAATGTTGGCAGTGTCGGTCAACCAAGAGGAAGCAATAAAAATGCTCACTTTGTAATCTATGACTCATCTGATAATACTATAATGCTTAACACCGTTCCCTATAATATTGAAAAGACAGTACATTTAATGAAAAAGAAACACTTCCCTGCAATTAATATGGAAATCATCCAGCAAGATTTTCGAAAACAATAGCAATTCAACTTGATTTTTAAATTATTAAGTGATAATGTAGAATATTGGTAAACTATTTTACCTTGTGTGTTTAGTCTTTATTGCTGTCTTTTTGAGGGAATTTTTGAAGACTACCAACGTTATTATCAAGTACAGTTACATCTTATTAATGGTTGTTGTAATACCATTTTGGCTATTAGGGCACCAACAGAGTAGCGGCATTTCTAAAAATATTTTATTTTCCGGTACGACCAATATTTATGGAGAATATTACAATGCCTCCGGTATTGATGATCGC
The DNA here is from genome assembly GCA_964438745.1 of uncultured bacterium. GTDB lineage: Bacteria > Fidelibacterota > UBA2242 > UBA2242 > JAFGTP01 > JAFGTP01. Next base: position 6 of record CAYTLS010000480.1, on the reverse strand, counting down.
CGGCCT
>CAYTLS010000479.1:0-3040 GCA_964438745.1 uncultured bacterium | reverse complement strand
CAATGCTGGTCAATTATGCCGGCTCAATCTTCAAGGATTTTAACCGCAGTAACGCCGGCATTGGAGAAGTTGGTGTGGTACCGGCTCCCCGCATGTTTTACAATGAAGAATTGAAGAGTGTTTATATGTTTGTACCGGGCCTGATGGCGATGATCCTGATGCTGATCTGTGCGATGATGACCTCAATATCCATTACCAAAGAAAATGAAATGGGAAGCATGGAGATTCTATTAGTGTCTCCCTTAAAACCCTTACAGATTATTCTGGGAAAAGTGCTTCCCTATGCTCTGCTGGCCTTTCTGGACGCCATTCTAATCATACAACTGGGAAAATATGTCTTTGGCGTGCCGATTATTGGCAATCAATTCTTGTTATTACTGGAAACGATTATATTTATCATTACCGCCTTATCATTGGGAATTTTTATTTCAACGATTACCACCAGTCAATTGGCGGCCATGATGATCTCCGCCGTGGCGCTGATCTTACCGACCGTGCTTCTATCGGGATTTATATTTCCGATTGACAATATGCCGGTTTTCCTGCAGTTAATTTCCAATATTGTTCCTGCCAAATGGTTTTTGATGGCGATTAAGAATATCATGCTGAAGGGTTCCGGATTGATGATTATTTGGAAGGAAACTGTGGTAATGATTGGCATGATACTGATTTTTCTAATAGTGAGTGTTAAACGATTTAAAATCCGATTGGAATAGCCATGGGAAAAATAGTATTCATCATACAGAAAGAATTTTTACAGATATTCCGAAACCGGGCTATGCTACCAATCATTTTTCTGGTACCGATAATTCAATTGGTGATCCTGGTTCATGCCGCCACCTTTGAGATCAAAAATATTGATCTGATCATTGTTGACAAAGACCTTTCTGCTATGTCAAAAGCGCTGGGAGAAAAATTTAAGGGATCGAAATTTTTTAATGTCGTCGAACATTCTGTTAATATTGAAGCGGCAAAGTTAGCCCTGGAAGAAGGAGAGGCCGAACTTCTCCTGCATTTCAAAACCGGTTTTGAAAAAAGTCTGGTGAATGAGAAAAAAGCCGATCTGGGAATTATTGTGGATGCTGTCAACAGTCGCGCCGCCGGCCTGATCAACGGCTATGTTATGGAAATTGTCGCCAATTACAATCAGACGATAATGGGTCAAATAATTCCACGCCACAATCTCCAACCGACAAACCAGATTATCCGGATCCATGAATCCTATTGGTATAATCCGGAACTCAACTACAAAAACTATATGGTGCCGGGCATTCTGGTGATTTTAGTGACGATCATCGGTACTTTCCTGAGCGGTATGAATATTGTCCGTGAAAAAGAAATCGGCACAATTGAGCAATTGAATGTCACCCCCATTGGCAAATTCCAATTTATTATCGGTAAACTTATCCCTTTCATGATCATCGGGCTTTTTGAATTTGCGTTTGGCTTAGCAATTGGCATATTCATCTTTCATATTCCTGTAGTGGGATCGATTCCTTTGATTTTTGCAATAGCAATGGTTTTTCTGTTTACAGTGCTGGGTGTGGGATTGTTGATCTCAACGATGAATGATACACAGCAGCAAGCCCTTTTGATCAGCTATTTTTTCATGATGCTGTTCTTGCTGATGAGCGGTCTGTTTACACCCCTGGAAAGTATGCCGGACTGGGCACTCTGGATCAACAAACTGAATCCGGTCACCTATTTTCTTAAAATCAACCGAATGATCATTCTAAAAGGGAGTGGTATAAAGGATATTTATCCCGATGCCATTTCATTACTGATACTAGGAATTGTGATCTTTAATCTGGCAGTAATAAAATATAAAAAAACTCAATAATAGTAATTATCCTAAATAGGGTAATGACTTTAGTCTGCACTATCCACAAAAATATGAATACTGTCCGCTCGCATCGATACATTTCCTCCTGTCAGTGGCCGGATGATCCATCCGACAAAAGCCAGATGCTCCATAAAGTTTCCAAATTATTTTATAAATTGTTAATTTTATTAACTTTGATTGATAGATTTTAACATTCATCAATAATTCAGATTAAGCAGTTTTCATTATTTCTATTCTTAAAAAAATAATATTTGGTTTGATTGTCTTCTTCATGATGATTATTTTTAAAGGAAACAAAATGAGAGAGAAGAACTGAAAACTAACGTTGGTAAGATCGATAAAATAATTAGAATTATAATTGGCCTGACTGCCATTGCGGTCGGTTTTTATTATGAATCGGTTTGGGGACTGTTAGGCATCATTCCAATTCTGACTGCTCTCAGCGGACGGTGTGGCATTTATGTTCCACTTAATATTGATACAACCGAGAAAAATTAAAGAGGTAATATGAAGAAACCTGCATTTCTCAAGCAAAAAATGATGATAAAAGTTGTCTATGCACTGATTCCGGTGTTGTTGACTGCCATTTATTTTTTCGGGTGGAGAGTTGCGGCAGTGGTTGCGATATCCACATTTTTTGCTTTTCTGACCGAATGGATCATGAGTTCAAATAGAAAGGGTAAAATATCTCAGGCGGTTTACGTGACTGCTCTTTTATATGGATTATCGTTACCGCCGACTGTGCCCTTTTGGATTGCTGCGGTTGGAGCGATCGTGGCGATTCTGTTTGCCAAGGAAGTCTTTGGAGGATTTGGTAAAAATGTATTCAATCCCGCGATAGTGGGACGCGCTTTTGTCTATGTCAGTTTTCCACAGGAACTGACATCACGTTTTGTCCCTGTTTTTCAGGGTTTCCCCGGTGGATTTAAGGAATGGAGTTTTGAAGCCTTAAAGACAGTGCCGGCTTATTTACAGCAGGCGGGCTTGTCAAAAACCGATGCCATTACTGCGGCTACGCCAATGTGGGCACGTCGGGATTATGGCTTTGTCACAGATCTGAAAAATCTGTTATTTGGTAATATTCATGGCGTGTTTGAGGTCGAGGGAACGAAAATGTCATTGGCCGCCGGTTCTGCCGGTGAAGTCTGCGCCCTGGTCATTATTCTCGCCGGTATTTATCTGCTGGTTACAAAAACC
>CAYTLS010000478.1:0-3047 GCA_964438745.1 uncultured bacterium | reverse complement strand
ATTTATCGGCATTTATTACATCATTAAATGGGTAGGGGAGAAGGAATATGCCCGGTTAGGTAAAACAGTCTCATTGTTCATTGGAGCCTTGATTATATCGGTTCTTATGTCAGCCCAACCTCTCTTTGTCGCGAAAGAATACACACCCTATTCCACCCGAGGCGGCAATGCCATCAACTTAAATGAAAAACCGGCGGAGCAAGCCAAAAAATCCGGTGGCGTGACTTTTGACTACGCGACCCGCTGGTCCTTTTCACCCAAGGAATTAATGGCATTGATCTCACCGCGATTCTATGGTGGTACCAGCAATGAAATGTATGAAGGCAAAAGTGAACCTCAATTGAGCGGACGTAAACTGCCTACTTATTGGGGCGATATGCCCTTTACGCAATCGTCTGAATATATCGGCGTGATTATTGTCGTGCTGGCAGTCTTTGGCATTTATGCTAATCGTAAAAATGGGCTTGTCATCACCTTTTCGGTGTTGGCCTTATTTTCACTGCTGCTTTCATTCGGTAAACATTTTGCCCCATTGTACAAACTATTGTTCTATTATCTGCCCTATTTCAATAAATTCCGGGCGCCGTCAATGACATTGATCCTTTTCACCTTTAATGTAATTGTACTGGCAATGTTTGGTTTGAAATCAGTACTGGCAATTGATTCCAAAGAGAAATTGAAACCCTTTCTTTACATTTCCGGCTTTTTTGCAGCATTGGGAATCCTTTTTGTAATTGCGCCGAATCTATTATCCTACTCCGGCGCTTCCGATGCCCGCTACAACCCCCAGGTGTTAGGCATGATCAAAAACATTCGCAAAGAAATGATGCAAACTGATACCTTAAGAATGCTTGCATTTCTGGCCGGATTTATAGCGCTCGTTGTATTGTATGCATTACGGAAGATAAAAAAAGAACTGTTGGTGCTGGGAATTTTTGTGTTGGTGGCTGTGGATTCCATCTCTGTCAGTTACCGGTTCATTAGCACAGCGGACTTTTTTAATAAGAAAAGCGCGGAAAGACGCTATTTCCGCAAAACCGAATTTGATGAGATTATGCTGCAGGATGATGATTATTATCGTGTGATTGAATTAGGTCAGGGATTTACATCAAATGACCTCGCCTACAGGCATCAGTTAATCAGCGGATATTCGGCCATAAAGCCGCAACTTATTCAGGATATTTTTGACAATAATCTGTATAAGAGCGATGATTCAAAATTACCGGTCAATCTCGATGTGATCAGTATGATGAATGGCAAATATATTATTATTCCCGGTCAAGTAGATCATCCGTCATTACAGGCTCTTTCTTTTAATGAACAACAGAAAGAGGTGCTTTATCTCAATAAAGAGGCATTACCAAGAGCTTATTTTGTAAATAGTGTCAAGGCATTACCCGATGAAAATGCAGTGGTGCGATTCATGAATACCGATGAGTTTCAGCCTGACAGTATTGCCCTTGTTACAGATGAAGAACTTCAAAGTAGCTATAGGATTGATGGATCGGTAGAAATAACCGACTATAAACCAAATGCAATAGAACTTAAGGCCAGTAATGACGGTCAGGCTTTTCTGGTAGTGGCAGAAGCATATTTTCCCATTGGCTGGCAATGTACAGTTAATGGGGAAGAAACGAAAATATACCAGGTGAATCACGTCTTGCGCGGTATCGAATTACCGGCCGGCGATCATGATATTCAGTTTACATTTGAACCGCAGAGTTATCAGCGGGCAAATGCTATTTCGGTTTTCACTACTTATCTGGTATGGGTTGTTTTGATTGGTATGCTTATTAAAAATAATAAAGATAAAATCTTGTCTGCCATTAATAAGAAAAAGAGTAATTAACATAATAGGGGACGACTATGCTGAGTTTAAAAGCAATTAATAAAACCTTTAATCAGACGAAAGCCGTTCAGAACATAAACCTGGAAATCAGACCGGGATCAATTTATGGACTTTTAGGGCCCAATGGCGCCGGGAAGACAACAACAATTCGTATGATCATGGATATCATTAAACCGGACTCCGGTGAAATTTGGATCAATGATCATCGAATACAAAAGGCTGATTATGATAAAATTGGCTATCTGCCAGAGGAACGCGGACTTTACCAGAAAAGTAAACTAAAGGAAACCATCGGATATTTTGCTGAATTAAAAGGGCTTTCTTTGCGCAATGCTCATAAACGCGCCGATGAATACTTGGCCAGGTTTGATCTTTCTGAGTATGCCGATCGTAAAATACAGGAATTATCCAAAGGAAATCAGCAAAACGTTCAGATCATTATCGCGATCATCAGCGAGCCCAAACTGGTCATACTGGATGAGCCTTTTTCGGGTCTGGACCCTGTCAATCAGATTTTATTGAAAGAAATTATCGAAGAGATGAATGAAAAGGGAGCAACAGTCCTCTTTTCTACCCATCAAATGGAACAAGTGGAAAAAATGTGCGATGATATCTGTTTGATCAATAAAGGTCAAATTGTGCTCGAGGGCAACTTAAAAACAATTAAGAAAAATTATGGTTTGAAAACTGTTGAAGTTGATTATGAGGGGGAGCAGTCTTCCCTGGAAAATCTTGATACAATTAAGTTAATGAAATTGAATGAAGACCACTTATTAGGTGAATTACAAAGTGAAGACAGCATCAACGATGTTTTGAATGAGTTAATATCAAAAGTTACAGTGAAGGAATTTAAAATCAATGAGCCATCACTTGAACAAATATTTATCGAACAGGTAAAGAAGTAAACCGGGGATTTATGATGAGAAATATAATAACTGTTGCCAAATGGGAATTTTTAACCAGGCTAAAATCAAAATTATTTTTAATTTCTTCAGTGCTGTTTCCGTTGCTCATGGTGGGTTTTATGATTTTACCATCACTGATCATGACAAAGGTCGATACAGAAACTAAATTGATCGGTGTAGTTGATAGCACAAATTTTTTAGCTGAAAAAATCAAGCATAATCTGACAGAGGATTATAAACTTAACAATGGCGACCAAAAATACCAGGTTATGATACTTGAGAATAATGAAATT
>CAYTLS010000477.1:0-3057 GCA_964438745.1 uncultured bacterium | reverse complement strand
GATAGTTTTACTGAGATTTTTATTTTGCGACGGAGATAACTCTACATCGAAAATCACTTCATCGATGCCCATGGCATTGACAATACTTTTGATTTCCTGCACTTTGCCGGAACCGACATAGGTGGCAGATTTTATTTCACTAACATTGACTTCCATAACATCAATAATATTATAGCCGAGGGTTTCTGTCAATCGTTTTAATTCTTCAAGGTGTTCGCTCATTTCCAGTCGCTCGGTGGAATTGGCGGCAACACCCACCAATAGCACTTTCCTTGTTTCTTCTTTTACACGTTCAGTATGTTTCATTGATTCCTTTTTTAATTATTCCTGTTAATTCTTGCGATAATTGTTTCACTGATAAGTATTAAAATTATAAAAATTAATATGATACTATTCAACTCTCTATTTGAATGCAACTGACCCTGCGGTTGTTCCGCATCATAAACGGCCACCTTATCGGCTTGGTTTTCCGTCAGTTTTTGTAATTCCTTTTTCTCCAGAAAATCTCCCATTGTTTCCCGCTCGGCCAGGTTCACGGCGAATTCCCGAATAACCTTATCTTTTTCATACAGGCGATAAAATCCGGGAAGGCCGGTATCGGTAAAAATCAGTTCACTGCTGTTTTTATCAAAATCCGGTAAGTAACGTTGGTTCGAAGGGGTACGCAGTGAGTAGTCGGTGATATTGTCCGGCTGAAAAACCCGGTGTCGCAAAGTATCGCCAACGGTCTGATTGGTAAGGGAATGGCTGAAGTTGGAAAGATACAATACCGTTTGCTGCAGCAGTACCGGGAAAAATCCCGATAGTTGCAGGGTGGATTCCCGGGGTGATATGAATCCGGCCAGCAGGATTATTTTTTGGTTGTTTTGCTCAATCATAAAAGGCTGTGAGTTATTATAATTAATCAGCACAGTATGGTTCGCATCGGTTTCAAAATCGGGAATGGTGAAAAATTGTGAGGCGCTTTGAAAGCGGTCTTTTTCCGCCCAAACCTGTGCAAAAATGGGATGGTTGGTATTGATGTTTTTCAGCTTCAAATAACTATCCGAGCCACCGCCCAGATTGTCTGTCCATTGCGGCAGCTGCATTTGCATGTGCCAGAACCGGTTGTACTGACTCATCTTATTGTCAATACCGGGAATGACTATAATACCTTTTCCCTGATTGATGAAATTTGTCAATTTGTCCTTATAAACAGCATTGAGTTCAGGCACATTGTGAAAAAGCAGGACATCGTACTCATCGAGATTTTCCATGGCTAGAATTTCCGGTGATATATTGCGAATATGAAAAAGAGATTCTTTGCCGGCCCGCAGCGCTTTTGAGAGGTAGGTATCCTGTATTTTCTGACTAACCAATAATATTCTGACTGTTTCCGGTATGTCCAGTGCAAAATAATATTTGTTATCCTGTATCAGATCGTCGGCTGGCAGACTCAGGTAGCCGGTCATTGTTCCGGTTTTCAGCGGAGCAAACTCAAAATCCACAGTTTCGTCCCGGCTTTTGGTTATATCCTGGGCGACCCGCTGCTTATCGATAAAAAGGGAAACTTTGTTTTCCCGGAATTCCTGCCAGTACTGTATCGAAGTTTTAATCAGCAGGTTTTTATTAATTTCAATGATTTGGTCGGGAAAAAGGACCCTGGAAATCGCATTGTTAATACCGCGGTGTTCAATCGGAAAAAGCGTGGTTTTTGCGCTCCTGGTCTCCGCTAGTCCCGCGAGGGCCATCGTTAGGGTTGACGCATCTTTTTCACGATCCTGAAAATCTGACAGAATCCAAAGGTTCGCATTCAGCAACTCCTTTTCCTCGATAAAGGACTCAATGGTTTGCAGAGAACGGAACAATTGTGCTGTTCGGTGACCCGATGTAATGGTGGTGAGTACTTTTTCAAAAGCCGCGGCATTTTCAATCCTACCGTGATCAATAATTTTTTCCGGTTCCGTGATCGGCTGAATCGCCAGGGAGATGGGAAACTCAAAATAGGGGGTTAACCGGCTGATTTCATTCAACTTGTTTTGCAGAAGTGTTTTGTCCTGGAATTGTTCCGAAGTGGAATGGGAATTATCCACCTGCAATATCAGAGTTTCGCCTTTTTCCGGATATATATCCTCATTACCAGTCATAAAATAAGGGCGGGCAAAAAAGAGTATGATCAGCAAAATCAGCAGGGTTCGTAAAATCAGCAGAATTATCTGCCGTAATTTTAATTTTCGAATCGCATCCTTTTTCAGGCGGGAAAGGAATTTCAGTGAACTAAAATCAACGGTTTTTATTCTGCTTTTGCTCAGCAGATGGATGATGATGGGTAAGGTTATTAGAGGTAAAAAATATAGAAAAAAAGTCGTAAAAAATGACATATATAGATTCCGTTACAATATAGTTAGGGTGTCAGTTAAGAAGGCCAGGAGAAAGCCCGCGCTGATGGGAATGGTAAAATTATCATCAATTTTCACAGGCAGCATTTCAATGACAGCAGCAGTGATCACTGCAATTAGTTTATAGATGACAGGAATTTCTGTCACCAGTAGTGAAACCAGAAAACCGGATAGGATAAATGCCAGGGTTCCCTCAACTGTTTTTTTTTGAAAGGTCTCAATTTTTCCGAAGAAAGTTCCGATCAGGCAGGCGGTGGGATCGCCAATAGTTAAGAATATCAGGGCGGTAACAGCAATGGCTTTGGGAAACAATAACACCACCAGTAAACTCCCTGCCAGCAGGTAACTGGCGCCGGTGAACTCCTGTCGCAATTCCCGTTTTTTCGTCATCCAGCCAAAAAGCCGCCAGTAAAGCCGCCGGCTTCGGGGACCGATCATACGCAGCAAATCAGAGAATATAACGATGATGCTGGCTGCCAGCAAGAGATAGAGAGCAGTCTCCTTGACAAACAGATAGTAATACCCCAAAGGTATTCCAACAGCTGAATAATGGATCAATTTCCGGGCAATGACGCCTTCTTTGCTGCGACTAAATTTCATAAGTGCTCACTCAGTTCCTTAAAGGCTTTTTTATGGTTCTCATTTTTGAATCTCGCGGAACCGGCCACCAGCAAGTTTA
>CAYTLS010000476.1:0-3058 GCA_964438745.1 uncultured bacterium | reverse complement strand
AGCCTGAAAAAATCAAATCGCACCCTGCAACATTTTGATTTTAATGGAAATCAACTTGCACCTGACAAGATGGTGGCCTCCAATTGTTATGCGATTGCTGCAAATGATAGTAATGTCATCTTTTATGGGGATAATTTCCTGCTGAAATATGACTTGCTGCGAAAAACCTGGGAGGATCTGCCCAAATATCAGTATGATGGACTGGTCAAAGATCTGGCAATCAGCGGAGAATATTTGTGGATTGGTACAACAGCAGGCGCTATATTGGTGAATATGAATACAGGAGAGCAGGAAGAATATAGTGTGGCGGATGGTTTGGCCGGTAATCATGTGATGAAGATAATAGTTGATGGTGACTGGGTCTGGTTCGGTACAGATAGAGGCCTGACAAAATATAACTGGAGGAAATATGTTCTTGAATAAATACAAAAAAATACTACTGGTCATACTGATTATTGCCACCATAGGAAATGCCGGGATTTTTACGCGCAACAGAGAGGAAGATAAGGTCAGTAAGCCTTTTTTCCGCCATAAAATCTATTCTTATCCCCTGGTTGAACGGGACTCGGTTTTTGTCAGTATAAATATTGATATTCCTTATAATGAACTGCAATTTATCAAAGATGGTGACCGGTTTCGGGCTGAATATGAAGCTACAATATTAATCCTGGATGAAGACGGTCAGCAGGCATTTTCAAAGATTTGGACTGACACACTGTTTGTCGATGATTTTGAAAAAACCAATTCAATCAAATTGTTAGAGGATAATCAGCTGGATATAAAACTGATACCCAATAAATATGTAATCAAACTGGGAATCCGGGATATCAATTCGAAAAAACGGTATTTCATCACAAAATCTTTTGATTATAAAGATTATTATAAAAAATCAGTGATTATCAGCGAAATGAAAATCGAGGAAAAAGAGGAAGAAAAAAGAGATTCCACAGTTGAGTCTTCTATTTTTGCTGATTCTGATAAAAAGAAAGAAAAAGTTTATCAGTTAGGGTATAAAGTTCTGTCCGATGGCGGTCTTGCAAAAATTACCTATAAAATCACCGATACCCAGGAAAATGAAATTTTTAATCAGTCCTATGATAAAATATTCGATGAAGGTATTACCAATCTAAAATTTATATTTGATGCTACTAATCTGCAGTATAAAGAATATATCCTTCATGTTAATATAAAGCTGGATGAAGAGAAAGTCTCCCGTAAAAAGCGATTCCGTATTCGCTGGTCCGGAATGAATGTGCATATTCGTAATATTGAAAATGCAATTGAGCAACTGGTCTACATCACTGATAACAAAACCATTAAGAGAATGAAAAAAGCCAAAGGTGAGGAGCAAAAACAATTATTTTTGGAATTCTGGAAAAGCAAGGATCCGACACCGGGAACGGTAAAAAATGAATTGATGAATGAATATTACAGCCGGGTCAGATATGCGAATTTACATTTTGAAGGACATCGCAAAGGCTGGCGCTCTGATATGGGGATGATATTCATTCTTTTTGGCGCGCCTGATAATGTGGAACGACATCCTTTTGAGGTAAATTCCCGCCCCTATGAAATCTGGTACTATAATAATAAAGGCAAGGTTTTTTATTTTATTGATGAAACGGGATTTGGCGATTATCGACTGGCAAACCCAAGCCAAATATATTATTGATAACTAATTGTTATTAAAGATGCTGTCCTTTTCATAGACAATAATTATTCCCCTAAAGATGATTATTTTTTGGAATATTATCTCATTTAGGATAAATTTTTCGGTTATAGTGATTTTTGAAATTGAGACGCCTCGAGATTTCTAGATCATATTTGATTTTAGTTTACTTGAATAGATAAAATATTAACAGTATTTTAATCAAAAATGTGTATATATGAATTAAAAGAAAGGGAATCAACATGAAACCAATCAAATCCTTTACAGTTTCCCCGGTACTGCCGAAGAAACTGAAAGCTTTGCAGGAACTCGCAAACAATTTGAGATTTTCCTGGAATGCGGATATGCGGGATTTATTCACCAGGCTGGATATGGATCTTTGGGAAGAGACCAGCCACAATCCGGTGGAAATCCTAAGCCGCCTGAAACAGGAGGTATTAGATGAAAAGGCAAAGGACGATAGCTATATTTACCTGTTAAATAGAATTTATAATGATTTTAAACGATACATGGATAAAACACCATGGTATGAAGAGAGTAGTGATTATCACAAGAAATTAAAAGTTGCCTATTTTTCCATGGAATATGGAATTACTGAATCCCTGGCAATTTACTCGGGAGGATTAGGGGTTCTTTCGGGCGATCATCTAAAATCCAGTTCTGAACTTGGGATACCTTTGGTTGGGGTAGGGCTCAGTTATCAGAATGGTTATTTTAAACAGCATTTAAATATTAATGGGTGGCAGGAAGAAGAATATCCTGTTAATGATTTTTATACATTACCGATGGAAGAAGTGAAAGACAAAAATGGAAAGCCTATTATTGTAGATGTTGATCTTCCGGGGCGAAAAGTTTATATCAAAACCTGGAAAGCACAGGTCGGACGTATTCCACTCTACCTGTTGGATACCAATATTTCGCAGAATGTGGAGGAAGACAGACAGATCACAGCGGAATTATATGGTGGGGATAATGATTGGCGTATCAGACAGGAAATTGTCCTCGGGATGGGTGGTATAAAAGTACTCAAGGCCATTGGTGAAGATATTACCATTTGTCATATGAACGAAGGGCATTCCGCTTTTTCCGGTCTGGAAAGAATCCGCTGCCTGATGAAAGATGAGGAACTGAATTTTCACGCTGCGCTGGAAGCAGTAAAAAGTTCATCAATCTTTACTACCCATACACCGGTAAAAGCCGGAATCGATAAGTTTGACCCGGATTTAATGGCTAAATATTTTACGGATTATGCCAAAGAGGTTGATATTTCTCTGCAGGAATTATTATCACTGGGGCGAATTAACAAGTTTGATGATAAAGAACAGGTCTCCATGGCGGTACTGGCAATTCGTTTATCCCTTTTAGTAAACGGTGTTAGTGAACTTCATG
>CAYTLS010000475.1:0-3062 GCA_964438745.1 uncultured bacterium | reverse complement strand
TTGGAAGCTGCCTGTTTTTTAAATTACGTTGCTTTTTTAAACAGAACTGAAATTATGGGCGGTTAGCTCAGCTGGTTAGAGTGCTTGCTTGACATGCAAGAGGTCACAGGTTCAAGTCCCGTACCGCCCACAAAGAAAACTAAAAAGGTAATAATTTGACTGATAATAAAGAGGTAGTTGTCAAACTACCGGATGGTTCTGAATTAAAATTTAAAAAATCTGTTTCTCCTGCTGATGTGGCCCGGAAGATCAGTATGGGTTTGTATAAAGCCTGTATTGCGGCCAAAGTCAACGGAGAGGTGGTTGATCTTCATCGTGAATTTGATGAGGACTTTTCTTTAGATCTACTAAAATCAAATGCTCCCGAAGCAAAAGATATATTACTGCATAGCGCTGCTCATGTAATGGCACAGGCGGTTAAAGAACTATTTCCTGAAACCAAAATAACCATTGGACCCGCTATTGAAAATGGTTTTTATTATGATTTCGATAAGGAACCGGCCTTTACAGAAGCGGATCTGGAAAAGATTGAAAAAAAGATGCAGGAAATTATCAATGCTGATATTCCTTTCCAAAGACAGGTTTGGGATAAGGAAAAAGCGGTTGCATTTTTTAGTAAAAACGATGAATCCTATAAAGTTGAACTTGCTGAGGAATTGGATGAAGATGCCACTGTGACTGCTTATAGTCAGGGAAGTTTTACAGACTTGTGTCGTGGCCCTCATCTACCGTCCACTGGTGAAATTAAAGCCTTTAAGTTACTTAAGGTGGCCGGCGCATACTGGCGTGGGGATTCCAGCAACAAAATGCTGAGCCGTATATACGGGACAGCTTTTTATAATAAGAAAGACCTTAAGAAGTATTTAAACCTTTTGGAAGAAGCTAAAAAACGCGACCATCGTAAACTGGGTAAACAATTGGACCTTTTTGAAATAAATGAAAAGGTTGGCCCCGGCCTCGTATTGTGGCATCCAAAAGGCACAACTATTCTACAGGCCATTCGCGAATATTGGATCAAAACCCACCGGGAAAGTGGTTATCAGTTGGTGCAAACGCCGCATGTTGGCCGTTCTGACCTATGGGAAACCAGTGGTCATCTCAGTTTTTATAAAGAAGGTATGTTTGATTCTATGGAAGTCGAAGGCGACCAGTATTATGTGAAGCCGATGAACTGTCCTTTTCATATCATGATCTATAATTCTCAGGGTAGAAGTTATCGTGATTTGCCAATCAAATATGCTGAACTGGGAACAGTATACCGTTATGAAATGTCAGGAACACTACACGGCTTGATGCGGGTACGCGGTTTTACACAGGATGACGCGCATATTATCTGTACGCCAGAACAGTTGAATGAAGAAGTGGAAAAACTGATCAAGTTTTCATTTGATTTTCTTGAAACCTTTGGTTTCACCGATTATGAAGTCTATGTTTCCACTCGAAATGAAGAAAAATTTGTCGGGAAAGCGGAAAGTTGGAAAGACGCAGAGAATGCTCTCAAATCCGCTCTTGAAAATGTCGGCGTTGACTACCAGGTTGATAAGGGTGAAGCGACATTTTACGGTCCCAAAATTGACATGAAAATCAAGGATGCGATCGGCAGGATGTGGCAGTGTACAACCATACAGTTCGATTTTAATCTGTCGGAACGATTCAATATGGAGTATACGGATTCTGACGGGATAAAAAAACGTCCTTACATGATCCACCGGGCAATCCTGGGATCACTGGAGCGTTTTATTGGCATCCTGATTGAAAATACTGTCGGTGATTTTCCTTTATGGCTGGCCCCTGTACAGGCGGCAGTTATTCCGGTCACTGATGATCAGATTGAATATGCTAAGAAATTTTATAATAGACTGCTTACCAATGGCATCCGCGCTGAATTGAACACGAAAAGTGAGCCGATTGGCGCCAAGATACGGTCTGCGGAAGTAGATAAAATCCCTTATATGTATATAATTGGTGATAAAGAGATTGAAAATAATACGGTCTCTTTAAGAATTCATAAAAAAGGGAATAAAGGCGCCATCGCTGAAGATGAGGCCTTAAGTATGATGATCGAAGAAATAAAGAACAAGAGGTGATTCAGATTTCTAGCAAGAACAAAAACAAGAGTCGAATTAATGAAGATATCCGTGCCCGCGAGGTACGTTTAATCAGTAATAATGGTGACCAATTAGGTGTTGTAACGTTAAACAAGGCGCTTGAAGTGGCCCGCGAGGCTGATTTGGATCTGGTGGAAATAGCACCGGATGCGACACCCCCCGTTTGCAAGATCATGGATTTTGGAAAATTCAGATACAAGCAGCAGATGAAGGCCAAAAAAAGCAAGAAAAAACAGCACAAGGTTAAGTTAAAGGAAGTCCGCTTTCGACCAAGAATCGAAATACATGACTATGAAATGAAAGTTAATCAGGCCCGGAAATTTTTAGAAAAAGGCAATTCTGTAAAACTTACAGTTATGTTCAGAGGTCGTGAAATGGCGCATAAGGAAATGGGATATGAACTGGTTGACCAGATTATTGAAGACCTTGCGGAAGTTGGCGCTATAGATAAACGCCCTCAGGGAGAAGGCAGATTCATTAATGCCGTTATAAAACCAAAATAGGAGAAAATAGATTATGCCTAAAATGAAGACCAGACGATCAGCAGCAAAAAGGTTCCGCAAAACCGGAACCGGCAAACTCAAAAGAAATAAAGCCTATGCTGCACATATATTGACAAAAAAAAGTCCTAAGAGAAAAAGAAACTTGAGAAAATCCGCTATTGTAACCAAAGCTGATGAAAAAAGAATCTTAGAAATGATTGGATAATTGAAAATTAGGAAATAGGAGTTTAGAAAATGCCAAGATCCAATAGTTCTGTACCAAGACACAGAAGACATAGAAAATTAATAAAGTTAGCCAAGGGTTATCGTGGCGCGCGCAGAAGAACTTATGTAAATGCCAAAGACGCTGTCGAAAAAGCCTTGCAGTATTCATATCGTGACAGAAGAACCAAGAAAAGAGATTTTAGAAGATTGTGGATTACAAGAATCAATGCGGCTGTAAGAAATTACG
>CAYTLS010000474.1:0-3062 GCA_964438745.1 uncultured bacterium | reverse complement strand
ATGAAAGCAGTGTTTTTTAAATTACACAATACCCGACATGTAAACTATTGTTTTATCAATCTACAAAGTTTAAAATATAATTAATTGGGACAGCAATGAAAAAAGTCCTCAACAATTCAAATTAATTCACAAATAGTTTGATTAATTTCATTTGATTGATAATATTTAATGTTATCGTTAACTATATTTGAATTGCGAGGATATTGAAATGAAAAAAGTTTTTTTGCTCTTAATCGTACTATTAATTGTGGCTTCATGCGGGTCCCATCCTGAGGCCGGTAATTTAAAAATAGAATGGCAGCCGGTAGATCACATGGTCGGCGGCAGTGGCTATTTCCAATCCAAATTGACCTTAATCAACAATGGTGAAAGTCCCCTTGGCAATAAAAACTGGGCGATATACTTCAATTCTCTGCGTGCTGTAATGGAAGATGGCACAGGTTTGCAGCGACTATCCCATCAGGGCATAGAGATTTCCCTGGCCGATCAGGCCAAAAGCGGTGACTATTATGTCATGAAACCATTAAAAAATTTCAAATCAATCCAACCGGGAGAACAGCGTGAGTTTGATATTTACCTGGCGAACTGGGCAATATTGAAAACCGACGCGCCGGCCGGCTTTCATATCTCCTTTAACGGAGCAAAACCGGCAGCGATCCTATCTAAAGTGTTCTTAGACCCGAACAATCCTAAGCACACCAGCCGACACGCTAAGGATAATTTACCGGTACCAACACCGGAATCCCGCTATGCGGACAATGAGGAATTAATTGAAATAAAATATAAAGACCGCATCATTCCCCGCCCTTATAAACTGATCGAAACCGGAGAACCGTTGCGAATCCAATTAACTGATATAAAAATCAATTATTCCGATGAACTCAACAACGAAGCAAAATTCCTGAATCAATTTTTCAAAACACTGGTTGGAAAATTTCCAACGGAAAAAGAGGACCGTGTTTACCTAAAAATCAGACAAAATCTGGATGTTGATAACGATGGAAAGGGTGATGCGGAAAGTTATATTTTTACAACTAAACCGGACAGTGGAATCGTAATTGTTGGCTCTGACCGCGCCGGTGTTTTTTATGGAATCCAGACCCTTCGTCAACTGGTTTCCTATACACACTATAAAAATGCAGCCGAAGAAAAATATACGCCATCAATTGAACTGCCACAGGTCATAATCTATGACAAGCCACGCTTTGAATATCGTGGGATGATGCTGGATGTCGCTCGCCATTTTCAATCCAAAGAAACCGTATTGAAACTCCTGGATCTACTGGCATTTTTTAAGGTCAATAAATTTCATTTTCATCTCAACGATGATGAAGGCTGGCGACTGGAAATTCCGGAAATCCCTGAACTGTCTGAGTATGGCGCCAAACGGGGCCATGATCTGAAAGATGAGCGTATGCTGCATATGGCCTACGGTAGTGGCAATAATTTTGAGGCCGGTGATAATATCATCAAGCCGGCCAATGAATTAATTGCTAATTTCGGTATAGAACCGGAGTACAATGGCTTTGAACAGTCACTGGTTAATTTTGCCGGCAAAGGATGGGGCTATTACACAACTGAGGATTTTGAAGATATCATATACTATGCGGCGGAACGTCATATCGATGTTATTCCGGAAGTCGAGATGCCGGCCCACGCCCGCGCTGCTGTTCAGTCCATGGAATACCGCTACCGAAAATACAAAAATAGTGATCCTCAAAAAGCCACTCAATTCCGGCTGATCGATCCGGCTGACACTTCTCAACATACAACAGTGCAAAGTTATACAGACAATTTTGTTAATCCCGGTTTGGAATCCACCTATAATTTTCTGGAAACTGTTGTAAATTCCATCAAAAACCGCTACGATGCTGTCCCCGGCGCAGAATTGACAGCCATCCATGGCGGCGGTGATGAATTACCGTCACTAAAAAACAATGTCTGGTGGCAGGGATCACCGGCTGTTAAAAATAATCCGGAAACAAAAAACCTGTCGGAGAAGGAATTGGTCAGCTATTTCTCTATGCGCTGGCAGAAAATTATCAAGGCCGCCGGTGCTGATATGATGGGCTGGTCGGATCTGTTTCACAATACCGATTCTTCAGCTACTCTTGATGGATTTATTCCGCTTGACTGGAATAATGTCTGGACCTGGGGCAATGAGGATTTCGGCTACAAAATGGCGAACCGGGGCTACAACGTCATTCTATCCCACGCTACCAATTTATATTTAGATAATGCCTATAATAAAGATCCCGAAGAGCCCGGTTTTTACTGGGCAGATTTTGTGGACACTAAGAAAACTTTTTACTATCGTCCCTTCAATGTTTTTGCCAATGCTACTATGGATCAGTTGGGAAATCCCATTGATCCTAAAAGATGGCAGGAGAAAGAACGGCTGACAGTTACCGGAAAAAATAATATTCTTGGTATTCAAACCCAGCTTTGGGGAGAAATCCAAAAAGTACCGGAATTCATCGAATATTTTACTTTCCCCAAAACATTGGGCGCTGTGGAACGAGCCTGGAATATGAACATGCCATCAGAAAATAATATGGATAAAGCATGGCAGGTGTTTGCCAATTCCCTGGGACAGAATATTCTGCCAATATTGGATTTTTACCAGTGGATTGACATTCGAAATGAAGTGCCCAATGACATTGGCGTCAAATATCGTGTTCCTCTTCCGGGGGCAGAATTAAAAGGTGGTGTACTGAAAACCAATATCCGCTTTCCCGGATTAAAAGTTGAATACTCCAAAAATGATGGTAAGTTCTGGCGGGAATGGACCAAACCGGCGAAACTGGCGCCACCGGTGAAGTTACGCACCAAGACCAAGGGTGGGCGGTACAGTCGCGTGGTGGAAATTGTGGAGTAGGGTTAATAACTAAAACAATACAGCAGGATAAGAAAATTGTAGAGCGAACATCCCTGTTCGCTTAAAAACAATCCCATGAAGGGTTGCTGCCATCCGAAAGGCAACCAAGATTAAACGATCAAGATGATCGTTCTACAACCCCGCCATGTAGAGCGAACATCCCTGTTCGCTTAAAAACAATCCC
>CAYTLS010000473.1:0-3065 GCA_964438745.1 uncultured bacterium | reverse complement strand
TGCATGGGTAAATTCTGTTCTTTGACGATTTGGGTTGTGACCGGCGAAAATTTTTCCAGATGATTGGCGCAGCAGAGTGTGCGGCCACAGGAGCCGATGCCGTCAACCAGGCGAATCTCTTCACGGGGATTAATCTGGCGCATTTCAATACGGGTTTTGAATTCCGAGGCCAGTATCTTCACCAGTTCACGAAAATCAATCCGGTTATCAGCTGTGAAGAAAAACATCAATTTTTTGCGATCAAACTGGTAAAAAGTGCTCACCAGTTTCATTTCCAGTTTTAACTTGGCGACTTTACGGTCACAAAACTGTAAGGCTTCTTTTTCCTTGCGCCGATTATATTTCAGTTGATTGAGATCATCGGGTGTAGCTTTCCGCAAAACCTTAGGCAATGTATTATCGAGTTCTTCAAAATATTTTGCCGGATTGATTGCAGCGCGACCGATTTCATGTCCGCTGTCAATTTTTATGATCACCATGTCATCATCCTGAATCGGCAATTCCAGAGGATTTGCCGCATAAATGACAATTGCATTGGCTAATTCTATTTTAACTTTTCTATTATATTTAGATTCTATCATTTTATTTTTTTCTACCTATTAGTTTCTTTATCTTAAAAAACATGTCCATTAAAGCGAGGTTAATATAGACATTGCGGGATATGAAATCAATACAATTATCTATTTCCTGATTGATGCCAAAGGCGTCAAAATCCGGGTAATTATCAACGAATTTTTGCAAGGTTGTCCGCTGATCAATATGGATCAATTCGTGGTCATCCAACTCCTGCCGAATCATTTCCGCATCCCGGAACCAGAAATTCATGGAGGTTAAAATCTGCCGGAACATATCCGGTTCGGTTTTGCTGATCTGCGCCAGTTGCGGCACCGTATCATAGATCTTGCGAATGCTCCAGCCGGCAATGGTGCGAATAATCTCCAGCGTCGAGTTTTTGATCTTCTTAATATCCTGTTCCATCAGGTTCAGCACACTGGTCATATTGCCATCAGCAAGATTGACCATCAATTGTACTTCCTCCTCGGTATACTCTGTACCGTCCAGAAAATGTCGAATTTCATCATTGGATAATTTGCTGAAATATAATGGTTTGCAGCGGGACCTAATCGTGGGTAATATTCGACCGATGCGTGAGGTGGTCATAATAATGGTTGTTTTTGCCGGTGGTTCTTCCAGGATTTTCAAAAATGCGTTCGCCGATTCTTTATTCATGAGGTCGGCGTCAAACACAATAATAATTTTCCAGCCCTCTTCCGGTGCTGACAGATAAATATTGCGTTTGATATGACGGATCTTTGAAATGGGTATGTTATTGGCTTTTTCCAGCCAGATTTTGTGATAGGGATTGTCCGCTTTGCGCGCGAGCTGGGTTTGCAGTTCCTCGATCGTTGATTTTGGAAGTTTAGCCACAGGATCTTCGTCCTTGACATTACCCACCGATGGAATCGGATAGACCAGGGTCAGGTTGCCATGTTCCAGCTTGCGCATTTTCCGGCAGGAGCCGCAGACGCCACAGGGTTTTTCTCCATCATTCTGACAATTGAGCATAGCGGCAAATTCCAGGGCAAACCCCTCACTGCCACTGCCTTCGGGGCCGTAAAACAAGTAGCCATTGGCAATTTTTTGGTTCTCAATGGCTTGCTGTAAAAATTTCAGATTTTTATTTTGATCAATTAATTTAAATAATCTCATACCTGTTTTTGCAACCAATCTTCAGGATTAAGTTTTTTGTTTTTGTTCCATATCTCAAAATGCAGCAGGGTACCGTCGAAGGAATCGGAATCACCGATCTCAGCGATTTTGGCGTGTTTGGCGACATACTGATCCTGGCGGACATTGACATTGTCCACATGGGTGTAGACTGAGTAGTAATTGTCACCATGATCAATGATAATGGTGCGGCCATAACCACGAATATAAGTGATGGTAGTGATATAACCATCGGCGACGGCGATTACCGGCACTCCTTTGCGGGCTTTTATATCAATGCCGGAATTTTCTGTAATGGTTTTTAACTTTGGATGACGATGGCGACCAAACCGGCTGACAATCTCGCCTTCCACCGGCCAGAAAAGTTTCCCCTGTTTTTTACCAAAGGGGATATTATCCTTTTCGCCCCGCAATGATCGTTCACGCGCAATCTCTATAGCGCGTTTCTCCTTTTCTTTTTCCAACTCCGATAGAATATTGGCGACTTCCTGCGCCGCCTGCTCTTTTTCTTTGATTTTTTGCGCGTAATATTTTTGATTGCGCTTGGCCTTTTCCAGTTGACGGGAGCGAACGACTTTCTGCTGTTTTAATTTTTTGGACACACTGTTTTTTTCTGCAATCATTACCTGACGATCTTTAATATCCTGTTGTACCTGGGCTTTCAGCAGTTCCGTAGTACGAATTTTTTGTTTGATCTTTTCCTTGTTGGTCTTATGAATGTCATTGATGATGCGCAAATATTTATAGCGATAGAAGGCCTGGTTCAGGCTTTGTGCCGTGAGCAATAGTTCCAGATCGGAATATTGCCCTTTTTTATAGAGATAGACGAATTGCCGGGCGATCTGCCGTTTCAGATCAGCAATCTTTTCGGTATTGTCACGAATGGTTTGCTCATGCTCGCGAATCTGTTGACGTTTTTCCTTAATTTCATAAGTTAACTGGTTCATCAGTTTTTCATTAAGGGACATCTGCTTTTCAGTTTTATTCAGTTCCTCCAGTAAAGTCTTTTCTTTATGCTTATTCTTTTCCAGGTTTTTCTTAAAAGACTCGATTTCTGCCCGGATTTGCTTTAGTGCTGTGGATTGATCCTGAATCTTATGAGAGAGGTCACTTTGAGCCAACAATAAAGTGGTCAGTATGACGAGGGTTAATATTTTTAATAAATTACACATTGATTATAATTATTTCATCTGGGGGAAAATACGGAATCTTTTCTTGAAATTCAAGAAATATTGAGCAAGAGCATTGCTAGTATTCCCCGTAATAGTACCGTCAATTTTATCACAGATGATTGATTTACCTTTATCACGGAATATGGCGAGAGCTTTATTGAGTGT
>CAYTLS010000472.1:0-3070 GCA_964438745.1 uncultured bacterium | reverse complement strand
TTAATTTTCGCTTATCAATTGGAATAATCTTATGCCTTGCAAAATATTATTTTTAATTCTCTTTCTGCTGCTTTTTGTGTGCTGCTACAGAGATGCGCCTTCGGCATTGGACGGTGATAATCAGGCTATCTTTTTCGTGGAATATGACAAAAAACCTGTCATTAATATGCCGGTAACCTTGAACACCGATGATTATGAAATGGAACCTGTTGTTGAAATTACCGATGATCAGGGGATGGTATATTTTGATCATTTACTGGTGGCAGATTATCAGGCAAATGTTGTTTTTGAGAAACCCTTTTATTCAGTGAATTCAGATCAACAAGAGAAGCACTTGATTCTTATCGGCAACTGTGATTTCAGACCGGTGCCGTCTGCGATTTATAGAGATACTATAATTACAATCACAGCCGGACAAGGTGAAGGGTTGAAGATTAATGAAATTTATTATTCCGGGACACCCAATGATTTTTTTTATACGCAAGATCAATTTATGGAAATTGTTAATACTTCATCAGATACACTTTATCTGGATGGTTTTGTAATTGTCAAACTAATCGGAAAAATGGAAAATATTAGAATGATATTTCAATTTCCCGGACAACCGAATGACGTAACCAGTAATTATCCGGTCGCTCCAGAGGAGCTTATTGTTGTTGCTGTTGATGCTTATAATCATCGAAAGAATATCTTCAATAATCAAAAAAGTGTCGATTTATCTCAGGCTGATTTTGAATTTAGAAACAGTGCTGATCAGGGAGACTGGGACAATCCCGATATTCCTAATGTTGATAATATTGAAACCGGATATACATCAGACTTTATTTTTCATTTACAAATTAGTGGTATTATCTTGGCCGATGGTCGTGATGTTGATTATACAAACGGTATTGATCCTGAAACTATTATTGATTTTGTTGTTTATTCACTAGATCAGGATAACACAATTTATATGGATAAAAATTTGGATAGGGGGTTCACTGGTAAAAATCTGGGATCATATACCGGCAAATCAGTTGAACGGTTGGTTCCCGGTTTTGATACCAATAACTCCTCCGTGGATTTTCGTATCATTGATACGCCGACACCGGGGTATCAGGCGGAATGATAGGATTTTCAAAATTCCAAATTGCTATATTCATTTTAAAATAATACTTGAAATAATAACCCTGATCATTAAATTATATTAAAATGTTACGGTATATATATAACAAAAGGAGAATGTAATGCTTAAAAAAAGAAGATTTGTAATTTGTTTAATCATAGGCATTGTGTTGTTTAGTTGTAAGGATTCCACCGATAAGTTGACTCTTCAGGAAAATTTACCTATTCAGGGGGAGGAGTATACTTTATCCTACACTCCGGTAAACAGCGATTTAAACGGACCAATCAAAATGGTTTATGTCTTTGACTATTGGGAACCGATCTATTCGGCAAATCATGGACCGGACAAACTGTTTGAAAACGTCCTGAGTACCGGCGATGACCGGGCCACGACAATTGATATGGCAAAATCCGGGGATAATTGGGAAGCCACGATAGCGATACCTGATAATGTTTGCTTGTTGTCCTGGTATTTTACGGACGGCGAAAATAATGATTATAATAATAAAAAAACTTACACTTCATATATTTACAATAAAAAGGGTATACCGGTTAAGAATGCCCGCTTTAGGAATATAGATTTTTTAGAAATGGCAAAAGAGTCGCCGGAGAGAATTATAGATGAGGTTAAAGCAGAAGTTACTGATTATCCCAAAAACTGGACATCGCAGATTATTTACCGGCGTAAAATTTTTGAAAATGCTGAAACACTGGAGGAATTAAATAAAGAGATGGTAAATGCCAGAAAAGATTATGACAGTATGGTTAAAAACTTTGGCGAATCGGATTCTCTGAAACAGGTTTTGGCTGCCTGGTTAATTGACTATGGGCGAAATGTTTATCGCCCTGTCCAGAAATTAGCCAAAAACAGTCAGGAAGAATTTATGGAAATCATGGCCACTGTTCCCTTAGAAAATCAGTGGGGATCAATGAAACAATATTACACAAGCATGGTTGAAGGTGAAAATCTCCGTCGTGAAAACATAGCGTTTATGAGAAATATAAAGGGAAATTCAGCACCGGACTTTGAATTTGAGACGATTGACGGAAAAAAGGGCAAACTCTCTGATTACAGAGGTAATTACATGCTGCTTGAATTTTGGTCGGTTGGATGTGGTCCCTGTATTGCTGAAATTCCTAATTTGAAAGAGACATTGGAAAAATTCGGCCCAAAGGGATTTGATATTCTGAGTATTTGTACGACCCGGAATATGGCTGAGGATAAATTTATAGAATTTATGGATGAAAAAGAGATTACCTGGACAACAGTTCTGGAAGGAGATGATCCTTCTATAAGTAAAAGGTACAAAATTTATGGCGTACCCACTTTTTTCCTGATTGATCCTGAAGGAAAGGTTGTTAACCTTGGCGCAGAAATTCGCGGCGAAAGATTAGGGAAAAAACTGTCTGAATTTTACCAAAGTTAACCTGAATTATTCATGAATTTTCAAACTTTTCAAGCAAAGCGAATAAAAATTAAAAGTTTATCACATACATATTAATAAAATAATTTGGAAAATTCATAGAATGATATTCAGGTTAATCCCGATAGTTTCCAGAGGAAACGTATCGGTGTGAAACGAGTATTGTTCCTATGTTTATGAATAATTCAGATTGAATAAAAGGCGGGTCTAATTTTACGGAGCCGCCTTTTTAAATAGCATCGACTACTTCATTAAAAGAAACCGCTTGCTGGATGATTTTTCATCAAACATCAAGCGATAAATATATATACCGGAACTCAATTCCTGGAATTCCCGGTTGACAGTATACAATCCTGCTTGCTGGTGTTCATTTACCAGCAGATCAACCTCCTGCCCAATCAGATTATAGACAGCCAGCCGGACCTTTCCTTTTTTCGGGATACTGTATCGAATGGTAGTGCTGCCATTGAAGGGATTGGGATAGTTTTGCGCAAGATTGAATGTGTAAGGCATAATCTCATTATCATTCACGCCGGTCAGAT
>CAYTLS010000471.1:0-3074 GCA_964438745.1 uncultured bacterium | reverse complement strand
TTGAAATTCGCTGGTTTTCTTTTCAAAGGCGGAAACCAACTGCTCGGTTTTAGCCTTCGGATATTCAGGCATATTGGGGTAGGTTTCTGCTTCAATATAGGGATCATTCCTTGCATCCAGGATCAATTCGGCAAAAGGATCAGCAATACGCAGATCACCATCAATCAGATATTGGTACTGATAGACCTGATCCGGAGTAATATTATCGATTTTATGCCAGTACATCACTGAGTCTTCCGATACATAGTAGCGCTTCATCAAAAAATCATTGTCCACCACCCAGTCATTGAAACTGCCGATCAGATAGATAAATTCTTTGTACGGTGCAAAAATTGAAATTACCGCGCCACCATCGGGGGTATAAGTTACACCCGGTTCAGCGCCGGCCGGCAGCGGTTCATCGACAATGTCAGATCTTACAACACCGGCAAAATGGGTTGTATCCCTTAACCCGTCCGTATCACTGGCGACAATTGTATAATAATAGTCGCCGAATATATCAGCAACTTCCCTGTATTCCAAAGTATCGATTCCGCCGGTAGTTTTCACGATCTGATCATTTTTATAAATGCTGATAGAATCGACATCCGAACCAATGGCAGCGACTTTGACCTTAAAACCAATGCTGTCGCCGATTTCATAAAAAATCGGTGATCTCAACATATTGCCGAACTTAACCGTCACCGCCGGACTGTCAATTACAGCGGTAATGCCACCTTCATCAAAAAGGGTATAAAAAATATCTTCTGTCTGCTGCTCCGCACTGGCTGAGCGAAACACAAAATTAAGGGAAATGATCTCCTCACTGGTATTGGTAATATTGTAAAATTCCCGGGGATAGCCGATCACTAATTTATAAAGATCCGTAGCAATACGGGTTAATTCCGGTTGCGTTTCATTATTGCCCCAGCTTTCGATCACATATTGCCAATCTCCCAGAGTTGTGTTCACACCGGTATGAACATATAAATTGCCGGTATACCCAACTAATTCCTGTCGCTCCGCCTGGGTTGCGTCAAAATAGACAACAATCGAGTCATTCTCTGTGGGAAACTCCGGCTCAGTATAAACAACCTGGGCAGAAACATTAACAACGAATAACAAGACTAATAAAAAAAGTGATTTTTTCATAATATCTCAATAGTTAAAGGTTCAAAATAAATTTAGATCAATATGTGGTTTCATTAATTAAATTGATGCCAGGGAAATTTTTTCTGCTTCTTGAATAATCAACCCATACAAAACTGTCGATCAATACTATCATGCTCTTTTTCTTAATTTATCAAGATCAATTTCCGAATCAATTTTCCCTTGATATTTTTTTATCTTCTGAATTTTATTTTTTCTGATAATTTCTTTTAATGCTAAATTAACTAATTCTGTTTTTGTTTTACTTTGCGTTACTCTTAAGCCTTCTTCCATCAGTTCTTTTGATATATCTAATGTAGTCCTCATTGTTTCTCCTTTAGGCATAAAAATAATTATGCATAATTAATAGAGAGTTTACTGTGTTTTAATTACTGAAAAACCATTAGCCGGCAATTCCAATCTCAACGATCCATTGCTAAAAACCGGAATCTCACCCATTAAGTGCTGAAATTCCCTTATTTCTGATTGAATTCTGACAGACACTTTTTCGCCAGTTATATTTCCAATAATTAAAACGCGGTTATGGTCGGTTATTCTCGAATAAGCGAGGACTTTATCAGGTTGATTAGTGTTTGTGATTTGGAACTTTCCTTTTGAAAAAGCATGATTATTTTGTCGTATTTGAAAATATTGGTTATAAAATTCATAATAGTGATTATCAAAATCCCATTCTATCGGTTCCTTTTCAAACAGGGATGGTGTTTGCTCTGCGCCTACCTCCTGTCCGTCATAGATCATCGGTATTCCCGGTAAGGATAAATTCAATACTGCTGCGAGCAAATCCTTATCATCACCAAAAAATTCCACAGTCCGCTTCTTATCATGGTTTTCTGTAAAAATCATGTGCTTTGTATTTTTGGGATAGCGGTAGTGGTCCTTTTCCATAACCTCAGCCAAATATTCAGGTTTCTGCTTATTTTCCAGGATCTTGGCAATGGTCATACGGTAATTCCAGGCATAGGTGAGGTTGAAGCCATTGATATGCAGACGCGGATGAGCGCCTTCCGCCAGCATTAAAATGTCGGGCTTAATAGCTGATAAGCGTTTGTAAGCTTCCGCCCAGAAATCATCAGGAACCAGTTCCGCGACATCACAGCGGTATCCATCAATATCAAGGTCACGCACCCAATACTCCAGGGCTTTCCACATATATTCCCGGAGATCAGCATTGTCATAATTAAAATCCGCTACATCGGTCCAGTCAGTACCGGCCGGGTGTACGATGTTCCCATTTTCGTTTTTCGTGTAATATTCAGGATGTTCCTTCAGCAGCCAATTGTCCCAGGCACTGTGGTTACAGGCAATATCAATGATGACCCGAATGCCATGATCATGAGCTGCGTCAATCAATCGCTGAAAGTCCGCTTTGGTACCATATTCCGGATTCACTTCCATAAAATCTTTAATAGCGTAAGGACTTCCCATGGTCCCTTTGCGCTTTACGTCGCCAATGGGAAAAACAGGCATGAACCAGATGCACCCGACGCCAAGTTTTTTCAAGCGTGGTAGATCATCAATTACAGCGGTAAAATCCCCTTTTTCCGAGTGTGCCCGGACATAGAGTTCATAAATCAAAGTATTTTCCGCCCACCCGGGTAAGGGTGTTGATTCCCTGGAAAAATACTTTGATTTCATCAGGTCCTGTGAGTCCCTGAACTCCTGTAAATAGACTTCGCCACACAGGCCGCCGGCGCCGCCGCCATCGGTGATTTTCACCACCAGTGTATTTTTTTGTCCAAATTTTAGTTTACCGGTAATATCTTTATTAAAGCGGACATTATAGCCTTTATGTTCAATGATTTTTTCACCATTCAGATAAACATCGGCATCATCATCCACACATTCAAAAAACACGGCAACGTTATTCCCTCTATATTTTTCATCAGGTGTAAAAGTTCTCGCGTACCAACCGATACCATCATATT
>CAYTLS010000470.1:0-3076 GCA_964438745.1 uncultured bacterium | reverse complement strand
GCGACAACCACCCGGCAATCAAATTTCTGAGTAATAAATTTGGCCAGATCACCAGTGCCGGAAGCCAGATCCAGCACAACATCCCCTTGATTTATTCCGAGTTTGCTTATTGCTTTCTTTTTGTAAAGGCCATGGGTTCCCAGGGATATTACCCGGTTCATCAAATCATAATCTTTTGCGATTTGGGTAAAGAGATCATTAATATAATTATTCGTTTTTACCATAAAACCAGGATTTATGCGGAGTCCCTGACGATCAGGTTCGCTTCCATAATTTCAATCTTATTTCCAGTAATTTCATCTCTGTTGG
Organism: uncultured bacterium; assembly: GCA_964438745.1. Classification (GTDB taxonomy): domain Bacteria; phylum Fidelibacterota; class UBA2242; order UBA2242; family JAFGTP01; genus JAFGTP01. The sequence goes on along the minus strand of CAYTLS010000470.1, from coordinate 2,767 downwards.
ATGCAATTTGATTGATGAGAATCCGGCCGGCCCGTTGGCCAATTTTCCGGGCTGACTGGTCAACTGTTGTAAGAGCCGGCTGGATCAGGGAGGATATCTCATTATTGGAAAATCCTATGACAGCCAGGTCTTCAGGAATTTTGATATCATAGACCCGCGATTGCTGATAAACGCCAATGGCAACGGGATCATTGACACAAAAAACCGCATCAGGTTTATTGTCCAATTGCATTAATTGCTGCAAGCCGACTTTTCCGTCCTGTTTTTCCATACCGCAATTTACAATCAAGTCATCATCCACGGGTATACCGCCTTTTTCCAGGGCTGCTTTGTATCCTCTCAGTCGCTCCTTGCTAATATTCAGGTTGGGTGCGCCAGCCAGATATGCAATCCGCTTATAGCCTGTTTTTATCAGGTATTTGACCGCTCGTAAACTGCCACCATAATCATCGGTGATCACTTTTGATGCCTGAATTCCCTCATCAAAACAGCGGTCGAAAAAGACAACCGGAATTTCATTTCGCTGTAATTCCAGAAAATGATCCGGTCTGTTGGTTTCCTGAGAAATTGAAGCGATTACTCCGGCAACATTATTGGCGATCAAATTATTCACCGCTTCCAGTTCATGCTGATATTTTTCATGAGATTGACAGATCATGGCGGTAAACCCCGCATCTGAGACCTCTGTTTCAATAGCGCTGATTGCACTCCCAAAAAAATCATGTCCAATATTCGGTACTAAAATGCCAATTGTGGTACTGCGTTGCATCTTCAAATTTTTCGCAATGGTGTTGGGGCGGTACCCAACTTCCTTAACGAGTTTCATCACCCGTTCCTGGGTTTCCTTTTTTATAGCGGGATGATTATTCAATGCCCGTGAAACAGTTGCCGTTGAGGTGTTTAACATGCGGGCAAGGTCTTTGATTGCTATTTTGGCCATTTTATTTCTCCGATAAATCTTAAAATGAATAATGAAATATCAACATTTTATCCGGTTATTTTATTAAAAACTTCTATCAAAGATAATAATTTATTTAATAATTTGCATAATTTAAGAAAAATGTTAAAATCTAGATAGTAGAATGCAATATGACGAATTTAATAATAAATATATTGCAGGAACGTGTCATTGTGAGATATATTTAACATTAAACAGGAAAATTGAAATACTAACAAAAAGGAGAAATAATGAATCAATATATTTTCAGACAATATGACATCCGCGGGGTTGTTGTTGATGATTTTACCGATGATGTGGTGGTCAATCTTGGTAGAGGGTACGGTACCTGGTTAAAAGCAAAAGGGGGAAAGCGTATAACCATTAGCGGTGATGTCCGTACCACGACACCCCGATTAAAAGAAAAATTTTCCAAAGGTGTTTTATCCACTGGTGTTGACGTGATCGATCTGGGGATTTTACCAACGCCGGTCAATTATTATTCTATGTATAAAATTGATGTTGACGGCGCCGTCCAGATCACCGGCAGTCATAATCCTCCGGAAATGAATGGATTTAAACTCTCCTTTCAAAAAGGATCGGTGTTCGGTGAAGAGATTCAAAATATTCGCAAAATCATCGAGTCCGGTAATTTTGCTGAAGGTCACGGTAGAAAATCCAAACAGGACATTCTTGAACAGTATAAAGCGGAAATATCCAAAAAAATCACTCTGGAAAAACCAGTTAAAATCGTGATGGACTGTGGTAATGGTGCCGCCTGCCTGGCCGCTCCGGAAATCTTCCGGAATTATAAAAACCTGGAAGTAACAGAGTTATACTGTGATGCCGATGGCAACTTTCCCAATCATCATCCCGATCCAACTGTGGAAGATTATATTCAGGATATGATCCGGGAAGTGAAAAACGGTATTTATGATTGTGGTATCGCTTTTGACGGTGACGCCGATCGTATCGGTGTGGTTGATGACAAAGGACAAATCGTTTGGGCGGATTATATTATGATCCTTTTTCTGGATGAAATTATCAAAAATGGCGAAACAGTAGTTTTTGATGTGAAATGCTCACAGGCCCTTGAAGATGTGATCAAAGAAAAAGGCGGCAAAGCCTATATGTACAAAACCGGACATTCCCTGATCAAACAAAAAATGCAGGAACTAAACCTGCCTTTTGCCGGAGAAATGAGCGGACACATCTGTTTTGCTGATGATTACTATGGCTATGATGACGCTATTTATGTTGCCGCACGCTTTATTCAGATGCTCTCAAGACTGGATAAACCGCTGTCAGAAGTAATGGCTCAACTGCCATCTTATGAATCAACACCGGAAATGCGCTTGAATTGTCCGAATGACAAAGTCAAGTTTGATATTGCTGAAAAATCCGCCAAATACTTCAAAGAAAATTATGACTGCATTGATGTCGATGGTGTACGTATTAAGTTTGGTGACGGCTGGGGGCTGGTCAGAGCGTCAAATACTCAACCGGTAATTGTAACCCGCTTCGAAGCCAAAACACCGGAACGGTTGGAAGAAATTAAAAATACAGTGCTCAATAAGCTGAAAGAATTCGGAGAAATTTCCCTCTAAAGAATAATTATGACAGAAAATATAAAAACAACACTTCAGAACTACCGGAATTTGATCAATCAGGAATTGGAACAGCTACCAATTCCTGATTTTCCAAAATCTCTGTATCAGCCCTTACAATACAGCCTGCAAACAAAAGGCAAGCGTATTCGTCCGATCCTGACACTGATTGTCGGCAATGGTATGGGAGCCAGGATAAAAGATCTAATGCCGGCGGCTCTGG
>CAYTLS010000469.1:0-3081 GCA_964438745.1 uncultured bacterium | reverse complement strand
AGGGTTGTAATGTCGCTGAACCAATCTGCATCCAACGCGCAGTGTTTGATGGATGCGGATGGATATGGTTGTAAATTAGCGCCCCAACCAGTGAAAAGACAGAAAGTAATAAAATGACCGGCACCAGGGATTTTAATTTTTTGTAATTGATGAAATAAAAGGGCAGTGCAATCAAAAAACCGGCCACCAGGCGGATCAGATGATTTTTTAAATAGAGATTGGGATTGTAATATTCTTTGGAACTGACATTGATTTTCGAACTGGCGCTGAATTGAAAAATTACACCCAGTGCCACCAGAATCAATACTGCAATCAGAAAGATGTTGTCATGTTTTTTTGTAAATACTGACATTATTTCTTAAATCCCTTTATAATTTTCTTGAAGCAGCGGCCCCTCTCCTCAAAATTTTTGAAAGCATCGAAACTGGCACAGCCCGGAGATAAGAGGACAATATCACCCGATTGGGCAAGACTTTTGGCTTTTTTCACCGCCGCTTTGAACTCTTTAATGATAGTGGCGGTAATGGTTTTATCAAGTTGGCTTTGAATTTTTTCAGCAGCTTCTCCCGTTAGGATCACCTGTTTGACCTTTGTTGAAATCATTGGGTTTAATTGAGTGAAATCCGAATCTTTATCACGCCCGCCCAAAATCAGGATGACCGGTTTTTTAAAAGCGGTAAGCGCCATTTTTACAGAATCAATATTTGTGGCTTTGGAATCATTATAGTATTTCACTCCCTCAATATCGTCTAGAAATTCCAGTCGATGTACCGGAGGTTTGAAATTTTTGACCGATTCCCTGATAGTATTACCCTCCAAACCGAAAATACGACACACATGCAGCGCCGCAATCAGGTTCAGATAATTATGGGTACCCCGAATACGCAACTCCTTCGTGGTAATGAGGGGAGTCCCATTATAAATTATTGTATCTTCTGCTAAGTGTATATCTGAATTTTTGTTACTTAAATAGAACGGAATACTATTAACTCCTTTTGGCAGGTTTTGTTCTAATTGTTTATCCCTGCCATAATAGATAAAATAATTTTCATCGGTTTGGTTGGATGCAATTCGTAATTTTGCCTGAAGATATTTTTCCATGCTATTGGCATAACGATCCATATGGTCATTGGATATGTTTAGAAAAACAGCGACCGATGGGCGAAAAGAATAGATGTCCTCCAGTTGAAAACTACTTAATTCCAGCACCACAATATCACTCTCCTGAATATCCTCTTCAAATATGATTTTGCTGAGTGGTTTGCCGATATTGCCACCACAATAAACCCGGTTTTTAGTATTTACCAGAAAATCACTGATCATGCTGGTTGTTGTGGTTTTACCGTTGGACCCGGTTATTGCTATAATATTGTCCGTTTGCAGTAATTGGTATGCAAATTCAATTTCTCCAAGAATTGGTATCTGTTGGGTTCTTATTTTTTTGATGATAGAACTGGAATTTGGAATACCGGGACTTTTTATGACAAAGTCAGCAGCAAAGACTTCCGCCGAATGACCCTTTTCTTCGACTTTTACATCATAGGTTCCAAGTAATTTTTGTTGTTGAGATGAAAACCGGGTTTCTTTGGCATCGGACAGCAATACCTTTGCGCCAAAACTGGCGGCCAGTACAGCGGCGTGATAACCACTGGTGCCGGCTCCCAGCACAGAAATTTTTTGGCTTTTAAGGGTTGATATTTTATTTTTAATGTAAATCATAAAATTTTAAAACTACTCAGGCTCAGGAGTGCTAATAATATTCCGATGATCCAAAACCGTGTAACGATTTTGGTTTCTTTCATTCCTTTCATTTCATAATGGTGATGAATCGGTGCCATTTTGAAAACACGACGACCTTCACCATATTTTTTCTTGGTATATCTGTAATAGCCGACTTGTATCATTACTGAAAGTGCTTCTGCTACAAATATGCCGCCGAGCAGAGCAAACAGGATTTCTTTTTTTAAGAGAATTGCCAGGGTACCCAGCGCACCACCCATTCCCAGGGAACCGGTATCACCCATAAACACCTGGGCCGGATGAGAATTGTACCACAGAAATCCCAGTAAGCCACCGACTAGGGCCAGACAATAAACAGCCAGTTCACCGGAACCCGGAAGGTACAAGGTATTCAGGTATTGACTAAAATCGATCCGGCCGGATATATAACTGATCACTGCCAGCGCCACCGCGGCGATACCCATTAGTCCGGCCGCCAACCCGTCAAGTCCGTCAGTTAAATTAACCGCGTTGGAAGTTCCTGTAACCACAAAAATCACAAAAGGGATATAAAAAATGCCCAGATTTATTTCAACATTTTTTAAAAAGGGGATGGAGATGAGAGTATTGATCTCCGCAAACTGCGGTGAATAATATATAAATGTACCGATCATCAGACCCAAAGAAATTTGTCCCGCCATCTTATATTTCGCGATTAGTCCTTTTTTATATTTTTTGATTACTTTCAGGTAATCATCAATAAAACCGATTGCTGACATCCAAATGGTAGCAAAAATAATGATCTGCATGTAGATATTACTCAGGTCTGCCCATAAAAAAACCGGGAAAAGAGTCGAAAATAGAATAATTAAGCCGCCCATGGTCGGTGTGCCTTTTTTTGACAAATGAGATTTTGGGCCTTCAGTCCGGATCAGTTCACCGATTTGCTTCATGTTTAATTTATTGATCATCAGTGGGCCGATGAAAAAACTAATAAATATTGAGGTCACAGCGGCACCTGAAGCCCGCACAGTAATGTACTGGAAAATATTGAATCCTGAGAATATTTCTTTAAGCGGATATAAAAAATGATAAAACATTTTATTCCTTCATCCCTTCTATAATTTTTTCCATTTCAGAGCCTCTGGAACCTTTTAGTAATACGACATCATCGGCTGTTAAATTTTTATTGAGCAGATCAATGATCTCCTGCTTAGTTAAAAAATGAACCGCCTGCGCATGACCCGCCTTCTTCGCGCCGGCAATGGTATAATAGCTTAACTTGCCGTGGCAATACAAATAATCAATATCAGTCTGAGCAATTTGTTCGCCGATCTCAGTATGATATAGTTCTTTATTGTC
>CAYTLS010000468.1:0-3083 GCA_964438745.1 uncultured bacterium | reverse complement strand
GAACCCGTGAATTTCTGACCATAGGAAATTCATTAATAGATTTCGACAATTCTCCTTCAAGGGCGCGTTTCATATTGATCTGCTGCATAAAGGAGGTCATACCAATTCGCTGTTCATCAAAAACATCATATCCTTTTTCCGTAATATCGGCCGTAAGTCCTTTTTCAGCAAGATCAAGCCGCATTTCGGAAATATTTTTGGCGGGAATCTTTATTGTTTCTCCACCGTTATCAAGTTTATATTTAATATTGCGGTCGCGTAATTCTGTCAGTATTTTACTCGCCTTGGCAGGCTCAAGGTCGGAATACAGGACTTGGTACTCCGGTCTGTTAGCCCAGAAAAAGAGGGTAACGATGGAACTGATGATCCCTAAAAAAACGAGCAGAATAAGGATTCTCTGAAGTTGTGAAAATCTTCTTAAAAATTGAATTATTTGAGTAAATATTTGATTCATGTTTTTCCGTTTTTATTTCAATTAGACTTGCATTCTGTTCAGTTCATTATACGCATCGACCAGTTTATTTTTGATTTCAAGCATGAGCTGAAAACTTAGGTTGGCTTCTTCCAGTTTCGTCATTGCGTCAGCCAGGGTTTCCGATTCTCCTGTGATAAAATCTTCTACGGATTGTGATGCTTCTTTTTGATCTTTATTAACAGCATCAAGAAAGTCCTTGATTGTATCGGAAAAATTAAGTTTCTGTGACCCTTCATTTTTCTCAATGGATTTCGCATTCTGTGTATTTTCTACACCCGGAAGATTTCTGGATCTGATGATGTCGGTTATTGTAGCCATAAGATTTAACCTCTTAAGTCAAGTAACTGTCCTTTGTTAATCTGTTTGATATCATTGTGTCCATACAATTTCATTTCATCCGGCATTTGTGTGCCGAAAAACATGTGCAGGGTACTTTTTTCATTATTGCTGAGCAATTTTGATGTTTTATCTTTTCTTTCCTGTATTGTTGCCGGATCCAACAAGAGATCAGTATCCTCATTAAAGGATTGGTTACTGACCTGGCGTTCATTTTGGTCATTATAAAAGTTGCCGGAAAGATCATTTTGAATGGATGATAAAATTTTCATAACTCACCTATATCTTCAAGGTATCCTGGGCCATTTTTTTCCCAGCATTCATTACATTTATATTGGCTTCATAAGCGCGACTGGCAGCCATCAAATCGACCATCTCTTCAACCATATTGATCTTCGGCAGTTTGACATAACCATTTTCATTTGCCCGGGGATGTGCAGGATTATAGACAAGTTTTTCACCGGCCAACTCTTTGATCTCAAGCATATCTTTGATTTTTTTATCCTGGCTTTTGACATTATCGGAAAAGGTGGACCGATGGCGGTTTTCATCACCTTTTAATTGCAGATTCATTTGTGATTCAAAATCCAGGTTCCGATTTCTTTTTGCATATTTTGAAAGAACGACCTTTTTTTGATAGACCTTGCCATTTTCATCAGGAGCGCGCTCTGCATTGGCAACATTTTCCGAAATTGTTTCCAATTTCTTCATCTCTGTGCGAAGTCCCCGCAAAGTTGTTTGAAATGCCGAAAATATTCCTTCTACTGCCATCTTACATCCGTCCTTTTATACTGAGTTCCATTTTTTTAAACCATCTTGACAATCGCTTTGTCGCAAATTCATTGCGAATCTGATTTTCTGCCAGATCAGCCATTTCTTTGGTAACTTCTACTTTTTCTTTACCCCGCTCTTCAGGAAATAAAGTGGCCTTATAATGCGGTGAGGTAATATGCTTTTCATTGGATTTTTTGAGCGGTGAATTATCCTGGGCAATCTTTAATTCTTCAGAGAAGTCAGTTTTTGTTCGCCGATAATAAGGATCATTGACATTGGCAATGTTTTTGGAAATTGCCTGGTGTTGCTTATTGTAAACATCAACAGCATTTTTGACTAATTTTTTTGAATTTGTTCCAAATATATCGAATTCCATAGCACTTCTCATTTTTATTTGCTTTTGAAAATGTCAATAGCTATGCCAAAAAGAAATCACCCCTTGTATAAATAAAAGACACAAATCAGGATAATCCACTATTTTACATTTAGATAGATTGATTTTTAGGAAGGTATTTTTTTAATGAAAGTAATAAATTATAGGAAAGTGGTCATTGGATTGGTTGGAATTTTTTTCCAATGGATCACAATATCCAATTGCTTGCCGCTGGTTATCTGCCAGATATTATCGGCAGTTGCAAATAATTCTTTAATCTTTTCCGGAAACTTTTTTGCTTTTATTTAAAATTGAGTTTTCTTCAAAGGCTGTTAACTTTTACCCGCTTTTATGAAAAATATTCCTGTTTACTGAAAAATTATCACATCACTGCCTTATATTAATTAAGTTTTCAGTTGATCAGACTACTTTTTTTTTAATGCCTATTGTATTAAATTGACCTGCTAAATTAATTATGAAGGAGAATGAGAATGAAAAATTTACCAATTTTATTGCTATTCATTGTTTTGGTAGCAATATCCTGCTCTAAGGAAAGTAACCCCTTTTTTAAGGAATGGGAGACTCCTTTTGGGATCCCGCCTTTTGAAGAAATCAAAATCGACCATTACATGCCTGCGTTTGAAGAAGGGATCAAACAGGAAAAAGCAGAAAGCGAAGCCATTGTCGATAATCAGGAAAGTCCGACCTTTGACAATACCATTGTTGCACTTGAAAAAACCGGCCGGTTGCTGGACAAAGTCTCCGGCGTTTTTTATAATTTAAAATCCGCGCATACCAATGAGACCATGAATGATCTGGCCAAAGAATTGGCGCCAATGCTTTCAAAGCATAATGATGAAATTGCTCTCAATGACAAATTATTCCAACGCATAAAAGTTGTCTATGACAATAAAGATCAGGAAGAACTGACGACTGAAGAATTGACTGTGCTTGATAAGTATTATAAAGATTTCGTTCGTGCCGGTGCATTACTATCAGAAAAAAATAAAGAAAGTTGCATTCTTTTGCACAAGTATGGGGTCTGATCCAAAGACGGCTAGTGGTGAGATTAAAAGATTACAGGTCAGGAAGCGATAGCAATTTTAAATATTACCAGCCGGGATT
>CAYTLS010000467.1:0-3083 GCA_964438745.1 uncultured bacterium | reverse complement strand
CAGGCGCCGATTCGTTTTTCCGAATCTCCATAGGTTGACCCGGTATCAATATGGTTGACATTATATTTGAGTAAAATATCCAGAACCCGGTCGGCTTCTTCTTGTGTAACTTCCCATAAAGAAGCGCCGCCGAATATTGTTCGTGTGCTTTGATGTCCTGTTTTTCCAAATTCCATTTTTTCTATCATTGTTCCTCCTGATTTGTTTGTTTATAAACATAATGGTTTCCTGAGTAAATTGCAAAAATGAGAAGAAGGAAGATGGTTGGTCTGAATCTATCCACTATAATTTACATTGGACCAAATTTTTATTGGAGACTATTACAGATATCCTTATTTTTCAATACATTTTTGAGGGCGTAACAGGTGTAAACCAAAAACTGAAGGGGAATTCTTATGAAGATCCTTAAAAATGTTCTATTCACGTTACTCATTGCTTTTCTTATCAATTGTACAAATGAAAGAGTCGGCCCCGATAAGGGCGAATACTGGCAAGGTATCCATTTGCTTAATTTTAACAATAATGAAGCATTGGAGAGGCTGGGAGAACAATTACCGGAATTTACAAAACATGGTATTAATCTGCTGATTCTCGAAGTGGACTACCATTTTGAGTTTCAGTCCCATCCGGAATTGCGACAGACCGACAATGTCATTACCTCAAAAGCCGCCCGAAAATTTGCTGAAAAATGTCGTGAAAATGACATTCGCCTGATCATTCAGTTTCAGTGTGTAGGCCATCAATCATGGGCAAAGCAAACCTTTAAATTACTGACCGAATATCCGGAGCTGGATCTGACACCCGGCGCCTATCCCAACAATGATTCCATCTATTGCCGGGAATGGGACATCACCAATCCACGGGTCTATGAAATTGTTTTTCCGCTGATGGACGAGTTGATTGACGCCTTTCAGGTAGATGGGTTTCATGTGGGCATGGATGAGGTGTTTCTGCTGCAATCGGAATTTGCTGTGAATACAAAAGAGGAAGACCCGGCGGAAATGTTCGCCAAAGCAGTGAATGATATTTACAACCACTTAGTAACCCAAAAAGGTGTGGAAATGTTTATGTGGGGCGACCGGCTGATCAATGGTAATGAGTTTGACTACGGTGAATGGGAGGCCTCCATGAATGGCACCTGGCCGGCAATTGATATGATCCCAAAAGATATCATCATCTGCGACTGGCATTATGAACCCCGGGAAAAATATCAATCCATTCCTATGTTTATTGAAAAGGGCTTTCGCGTGCTGCCATGTAGCTGGCACAAGGTGGATGCGGCAGAAAATTTGATCGCTTACAGCTTACAGTTCGACAGAGAAATGATGTTGGGCCATCTATACACCAACTGGGGTGGGAAAATCGAAGAACTGGTGAAATGGCCGCCAATGGTGATGGGGAAAAAGTATTTTCAGCAACAATAGGATATATAATCGCCACAGATGGGCAGTCATCTGTGGCGATTATTAAAATAATAGTCATCGTTTTTTATGTTTTCCATCTTAGGAAATTGTAAATTTGCTTTAATCTAAATAGGAATTACAATGAAAAAATTAGCAGTTATCTTATCAGTTTTCTTATCAATATCAATTTTTGGACAAAACATTCAAATCAACTCTGACATCGAACTTATACCCATCAGCGATTCTGTTTATGTTCACACTACCTGGGAGACAAGCGAACAGTGGGGGCGATTCCCCAGCAATGGCATGATCATTATCAAATCCGGTAAAGCGGTGATGATCGATACGCCTTTTGATAATGCTAAAACAGAGATCATCTATAACTATTTGCGGGATTCCATGGATGTCAAGATTGAAACCCACATCGCCGGTCATTTTCATGAGGATTGCATTGGTGGATTGGAATTTTTACATAGTAAGGAGGTCCGATCAATTGCATCTAATCTCACTATTGAAAAATGCAGAAAAGATTCCCTGGAAGTCCCGGATATTGGTTTTGACACAGCCTATGACCTGAATTTTTACGGAAATAAACTGGAATGCCGGTTCTTCGGCGGCGGTCATAGTTTTGACAATATTGTGGTCTGGCTGCCTGATGATCAGATACTCTTCGGCGGTTGTCTTATAAAATCCATGAATTCCCGTTCTCTTGGTAATTTAAGCGATGCGGTGGTGGATGAATGGGACACAACAGTGGAGAAGGTGATAGCCGCTTATCCGAATGCGAAAATTGTTGTGCCGGGGCATGGCCGGTTTGGTGGTATGGAATTGCTGGATATTACGATTAAACTAGTAAGTTTAAAAAAGATTTGATTATGTACATCCATTCAATGTACATTATGTTGAGGAAAATATGAAATTTGATTGGAACCCAATAAAAAATAAGTTTTTAAAAAAAGAAAGGAATATTTCTTTTGAAAATGTTTTGTTTCATTTGAATCAAGGAGATTTATGGAAAATATCAGATCACCCCAATCAACAAAAATATCCAGGACAGAAGATATTTTATGTCCTCATTGACAATTATATTTTTATGGTACCTTTTGTTGAAAAAGATGGGGGCGTTTTTCTGAAAACAATCATTCCAAGTAGAAAAGCAACAAAATATTACTTTAAGGAGATAAAGGAAAAAAAATGAAATTAAATAATGAAGAACAAGTTATTATCGATGAATTGGAAAAAGGTAATATAGAACTAAAGGATCCAACGCCGGAAGAAATAAAAAAATATAAAAACATCGCAAAAAACACTCTTAAAAAGGATAAAAGAATTACCATTCGGTTATATGAGCATGACCTTAAAGGGATTCAAAAAAAAGCAATAGAAATGGGAATTCCCTATCAAACTTTGATTTCAGGAATGATTCATCGATATGTTGAAGGTGATCTGATCGAAAAATAATTAAATCATAATTTCCCTCTCGGTTTCCGCTGGTTTAGCCTGAATTATTCATATTTTTATGAATAATGTAAGTTAAACAATCCAGCAGGGGGGAATGGTGGGCGAAGAATGGAACATGAGGTTAAAAATAGTGATAGACACTTATCCGAATTTGAAAATTGTTGTGCCGGGGCATGGAGGGTTTGGCGGTATGGAATTGCTGGAACATACAAAGGAATT
>CAYTLS010000466.1:0-3084 GCA_964438745.1 uncultured bacterium | reverse complement strand
AATATTTTAAAATTTACTGTCAAAGATACCGGTATCGGAATACCGGCAAAATATCAGAAGAAATTGTTTCGCAGCTTTTCTCAGGCTGACAGTTCTACCACCCGGAAATATGGCGGAACCGGACTGGGACTGGCGATTTCCAAACAACTGGCAGAACTGATGGGCGGGGAGATCGGATTTTCTTCCATCGAAAATGTTGGTACGACGTTTTGGTTCACGGTAAAACTCGAAAAGTCTGATAAAGTCGCTTCTTTTAAAAATCCACGGGATATTAAGGACGTAAAGATCATTTTTGTAGACGATAATGCAACTAACCGGGAATATATCAAAAAACAGCTGGATTATTGGAATGCCAATGTGGTAACGGTCTCCAATGGGGGCGAAGCCCTGGCCAAACTGCACCAGGCTACTGATAGCGGCAAGCCCTATGAAATTGCAATTCTCGATATGCAAATGCCGGGTTTGGATGGCGCTATGCTGGGTAAGGCCATTAAGAATGATGATAAAATTAAGGATATACCACTGGTGATGATGACTTCTATCGGCCATCGCGGAGAGGTTAAGCAATTAAAAGAAATCGGGTTTTCAGCCTATCTTACAAAACCGGTTTCACCTTCGGACTTATTCAATACCCTAACGATGATCCTGGGCAATTCAGAAAGTATCAAAGAAGATTCAGACGATCTGGAAATTATTACGAAATTCAGCATCAATGAACGGGATAAAGCCAATTACAAAATTTTGGTTGTTGAGGATAATCCGGTAAACCAAAATGTGGCGCTCGGAATGTTGAGAACGATCGGGCTGGACGCTTCTTATGTGGCGGAAAATGGTAAAGTTGCTATAGAACAGTTAAAGAAATATAATTTCGATCTGGTGTTCATGGATATGCAAATGCCAGTGCTGGATGGAGTGGCGGCCACCCGGCAGATCAGAAAGAAGGATAGCGAAGTCAGAAATCCTGATGTACCCATCGTTGCCATGACAGCCAATGCCATGAAAGGTGCTGAAGAGACCTGTCTGGAAGCAGGTATGAATGACTATATATCCAAACCAATTAAGTTAAATCAATTACGCGAAAAACTTGCCAAGTGGATTCCAAAATTGGGACAGAAAAAGGATACAACACAGGCAGCCGATGATAAGGACTTGCCGGAAAAAATGTTCAATCGAAAAGAGATGCTGGAAAATCTGGGGGGCAGTGAAGATTTGCTCAATGAAATCATGACAATGTATGTCGATAATACCCGGGAAAATATTAATAAATTAACAGACCTTCTGGCGGAAAAAAATCTGAAAGAAGCAGCATTGGTGGCCCATTCCATCAAAGGGTCTTCTGGAAATGTCACTGCTGACACCATGTACCAGAGCGCATTGAAACTGGAACAGTTTTGTAAAAATGGCGATCAGAAGGAAGCACAAAAGGAGTTTGAAAATCTGAAACAAAAATTTACTCTGTTTCAGAACCAAAAGGATGAATTTTAAGGACTAATTTATTAAAGGAGTTGTAATGGAAAAAAAACAAATAATCATAATGGCTGTTATTATGGCTGTATCTTTAATTATCTCATCTGTTTTGCTTTCGGATTTTTTTCTTAAGATCAGGCATGAGGAAAATATTACAGTCAAAGGCTTTTCTCAAACAGAGGTAAAATCCGATATCGCTAAATTACGATTTTCAATTGTGCGACGGGAAACAACTTTACAAGAAGCTTATAAACAGATCAAACGGGACAAAAAAATTGTCATGGATTATCTGGCTGCCAAAAAGATAGCCGGCGACAATGTGGAATCCAACGGACTTTACACCTATGAAATAAAAAAGATGAATTCAAAAGGTATGTATACCAATGAAATTGAGGGGCATAATGCAACCCAGAATATGTTGATTACATCAGGTGATGTTGAACTGATCAAAAAACTGGCAGAAGATATGACTGCTTTGATTGAATCCGGCGTCAATATTCGTATTAATGAACCCCAATATTACATTTCTGATCTTCAGGATCTGAAAATTCAGTTACTTACCAGCGCTACAGAAGATGGCTTTACCCGGGCTAAAAAACTGGCTGAAGGCAGTGGCGCGGAGGTTGGCGCTTTGGTATCTGCCACCCAGGGAGTTTTTCAGGTTACAGAGCCTAACTCTATGGAGGTTTCCAGTTATGGCGTGTATAATACCTCTTCTATTATGAAGTCGGTAAAAGCAGTCGTTACATTGAGTTATGCTGTGAAATAAGGTTTATACGTCTATAAATATAAATATTTGAATTTACAAAAGCCCTTTCCGTAGTGGAAAGGGCTTTTTGTTAAAACAGGCGAAGTTGCTTTTCATCTTTTCCGGGCATGACCAGATCATCCATTGGAAATCCAAGACGACGATAATTACGGGCGTTTTTTAACGCGCGATCCGGTGATTTGTTACTATAGCAGTAAATACAACCATGGGGACAACTGTCATAGTAACCAATATCAGGACCATTAATACAATGACATCCATCACGGGATTTTTGAATTGTAAAGGATTTTAGCGGAACACCAGTGATTTTATTGATCAGATCAACATTTATACATTGCGCGATTTGCACATTGTCGATGTCAGCCAGATGATCTTCAGCACAGACATTGACAGTGATTCCATAGGATTTTGCGATATGGGCCAGTTTGTGGGTTATCTCTTTTTCTTCTTGTTGAGATGGATGGGAAAATTTAATGCGGTGCTCACGGGTCACTTTTTCAAAATTATTAATCGTCTTTTTATACAGATCGACATAACTGATATAGCAATTCTCAATATAACCCGTCAATTGGGCAGCTATATATTCAAACCGCCTGAGTATAAAATCAACCGGCGTTACGGTTGATAAAATTATGGGATCAAAACGCCATTGTATATAATTTTTACCATATCGCTTGGAAAGAAAGCGGGCCGCTTCAATTATTTTATCAACTGAGGGGTTATTATGCTCTAGTATTTTGGGTAACCCGTTGATTGTAAGGTGCATGTAGTGTTTGTATCTTTCGTCGATAAAATCAAGATGGGCAAATAGGGGAATTGGATTACGAGTCCAAAATACGATTGCCTTG
>CAYTLS010000465.1:0-3113 GCA_964438745.1 uncultured bacterium | reverse complement strand
TTCCGTTTTTTCCTTCGCCGATTAATTTCATATCCCAGGTTTCATTGATCAGTGAACTAAGTCCTTTGCGTACAATTTCGTGATCATCCGCTATAAAAACTTCAATCATTCGACTCCCTCTCCTTTAAGGGAATTTTAGCGAAAACGATCGTTCCCTTGTTTTTATGCCCATGGATCTTCAATTCGCCACCCCACGGATAGACTCGCTCACGCAATCCAATTAGCCCCAAAGATTTCGGATCATTTATTTGGGCCTCACTGATACCGATGCCATTATCCTCAATCCGCATATACATGATATTGGCCTTGATGTCAAAATCGGCAGCCACTTTTCGCGCGCCAGCATGACGGGCAATATTGGTCAGTGTTTCCTGAAAAATTCGAAAAATCGATATTTCCAGATCCTTATCAATATTTATTTCGTCAAACATGATCTGCAAGTCGCATTTGATTCCCGTTCGGGCAACAAACTCTTCGGTATACCATTCGACCGCTGCTTTTAACCCAAGATCATCCAGCAATCCGGGGCGAAGATCAGAACAGATCTTTTTGACTATCTGGATCGTTGAATCCAACAAACTTACCATGGTTTTGGTTTTATCAATTATCTCATGGGAATCTTTTGGCAGCCGCTTATCAATCCACAGCAAATCCATTTTCAGCGCTGTCAGCGCCTGCCCCAGTTCATCATGAATTTCGCGAGCCAAATAAGAGCGCTCTTCTTCCCGTACCGATTGTAAATGAATAGAAAGATCCCGCAATTGGTCCCGGGAATTTTCAAGATCCATTTCCGCTTGTCGCCGCTTATCAATGTCCAGAATCAGGCCGTGTAGTTTATCTTTTTGATCATCGTAAATGGGACAGGAATAGATCAGGACATAAAAAGTGCTGCCATCACGACGTAATGCGGCGTATTCATTGCCGGTTATATTACTGTTTCCCTGGCAAACATCGTGAACATTGCTTTTCAACCGGTCACGGTCGTGTTTCGCAAACAGATGCCAGAATTTGACCTTAGGAGTCAATTGTTCCTTTTCATATCCAAAAATCGTAAAGCCCTGGGGATTCAAAAAATCAAAATTCCCGTCTTCATCCATTTCAAATACAGCCTGGGGAATGATATTAACAAACTGATGGAATTTTTCGTGTAAAACTTCCGCGGTTTTCAGAGAGTATTCGTACTGCTTCCTCAATCTTACATTTTCATTCTTTAAAAATTGATTTTCAGCCAGAAGCGCCTTTGTTTTTAATTCTTCCATAAACCCTCGATTTTAGAAAGCAATGTGGATTTTAATGTGCGTAAGATTACCTTAATAAATTCCACTGAAATTTCAAAAGGAAATTATTTTTTTAAATTGTTCATAACCCAACTTAATAGTTTTTCAATATTTTCATTGGTCCGGGCCGAGAGCCGGATGATCTCCATGCCGGGATTGATCTGGCGAATATTTGTTTCCAGTTTTTCAATATCAAATTCCAAATGGGGCAGGAGGTCAATCTTATTGATAATGGCAAGACTACACTCCCGAAACATCAGTGGATATTTCTGCGGCTTGTCTTCACCCTCGGTCACACTGATGACCACCATATTTTTATCGGCACCGGTATCGAATTCCGCCGGACAAACCAGATTACCGACATTTTCAATGATCACAAGATTCATTTTGTCGTAATGCAATTGCTCCAAAGCCGGCTTAATGACTTCTGAACCCAGATGACAGTCACCACCGAACTTTTCCGTATTGATCTGGACGACATGAATTTCATTGCCGATGATCCGTTCGGCATCATTGGTGGTGGAAATATCGCCTTCCACAATACCGGTTTTAACACCATTTAATAATAATTTTGGTAGTATTTTTTCCAGGATCATGGTTTTGCCGGAGCCCGGTGAACTCATCATATTGAGCACCAGCGTTTTGGATTTTTTTGTGCTTTTGCGAATGTCATCCGCCAGAGTGTCATTGACCTCCATAACATTTTTTAAAACTTCGATCTTCATCTTTTATCTCCTATAAATATTTAAATTTCAAAACTTTCCACAAACATTTCTTTACCTTGCACCAGACTGATGTCGGCTGAGTCACACCGCTGACACCGGAAAAGTGGCTCTTCCAATTCGACCTCTTTTTTACACTGCCGGCATTGGATGACAACTTCCTTCTCCTCTATTATCAACTCCGCTGTTTTTAATTCCTCATAATTCTTTTTTACAACATTAAAATTCAATTGTAAAGATGCCGGAATAATCGCATTCATTTTTCCGGCGGAAAACCATACTTTTTTGACCTTATCGTGAAAATCACCTTTCACATACTCCTGGTGAACAATCTTGACAATATTTTGAGCAATTGACAATTCGTGCATATTTTCCTCAACAGATACGGGGTAATATTTCATCGGTCAGCAGATTCAAAACACGGTCTGTTCCCAGTTGGGTTTGCAGCAGGACTTTGCCGGCGGGTTCTTGAATCACTTCGCCAATAATTTCAGCCTTTTTCCCCAGTTCAAATCCCTTAATAATCGCCAGGCTCTTTTCCGCCTCTTCCGGGCTGACAATGGTTATAAATTTGCCTTCATTGGCTAGGTATAGGGGATCAAATCCAAAGGGCTCGCATATACCCAATACTTCCCGGCTAACCGGTAGATCCTGCTCATAAATTCGAATACCAATATTTCTACTATCTACAAATTCATTGAGTACACCGGCAACTCCGCCACGAGTCGGATCACGCATGACCCGAATTCCGGCAACTTCTGCAATGAGTTTTTCTGTCATCCTATTGACAGGATTGCAATCGCTGATGACGGACGACTTTACTGTAAAATTTTCACGGGCCAGTAAGATCGCGGTAGCGTGTTCGCCAATATTGCCGGAAAGGATAATCTTGTCGCCTGGAATTGCTTTTTGCGGTGATAAATTCACACCCTTGGGGATAAGTCCAATACCACTGGTATTGATGTAAATCTGATCTGCCTCTCCCCTGGCCACTACTTTTGTATCGCCGGTGACAATTGTAACGCCGGCTTTTTTGGCAGTTTGGGCCATGGATCTGATAATGGACTCAAGTTTCTCCATTGGAAATCCTTCTTCCAGAATTAACCCACAGGAG
>CAYTLS010000464.1:0-3113 GCA_964438745.1 uncultured bacterium | reverse complement strand
CCAAGAGAGTTTCGCACGCATGATGGAAGGATCATTGTGTTCGCCATTAAGATTAAATTTTTTCAGCCCAAAAAACTTTCGCCCTGATTCAAATTCTGAAAAGGAAATCTTGAAGGATTTTTTTTGCGCTCCCCGGGAAGTGTTGCCGCGCAACCGAAACCCGGTATTTTCAACCAGCGTATCCATTCCACTTGTCTTGTAACGCATGGTGCTATGGAAATATTTATCGCTCTCAACATTGTCATAGATCCAGGCCAGGGAATCCGCCGGTAATTCAATATATATTTCAGCCACCTGCGAATCGTCAAAGATGATATCAGTCTTCTCGCTGATAGTATCAGCCCACACAAAAATCGGCAGCAAAAGTAATAAGAGGTGTTTCATTATTCCTCAATCCTTTAGTCTTTATTCAACGGTTAAAAAAATTCTCTTCTGCTTCAAATTGAAAAGTTGCAGCATTAAAAATAGTAATCCAAATACTAAAAAGCCATTGCGAAGACACAATGGCTTTTTTTAATTTTAACCCAATTCTTATTTTATAAAAAGCATTTTTTTCATTTGGGTGAAATTACCGGATTTCATCTTATAAAAATAGACACCGGTAGGCACTGAATGGCCATGCATATCTTGCCCAAACCAGGTGACCTGGTACTGGCCTGCATCTCGATATTCATCAACAAGCGTGGTTACATGATTACCCAACATATCATAAATCGTGATAACTACAGATCCGGGATTGGGAATGGCATAATTAATTTTAGTAGAAGGATTGAAAGGATTCGGATAATTCTGTTCCAATTCATACTCAGAAATAATCATTTGCTTATTGTCAATGGCTGTTGATGCCTCAACCTTTATTACCATTGTATGCACCGTATAATCCATACTGTCATCAAAGGTAATGGTTAATGTATCATTCCCAATAGTCGTCGCAGCACTGAAAACCAGATAAATATCATCGCCATAAGCGTTTACTTGGGAAGTGACAAGACCGGAATTTTCAACACTGATTTCAAGTTCCGTCAATTCATTATCCACATCTTCGACGAAATCATTGAGTTTAATAGAATCGGCACTAGCCACTGTCATGCACAGACTGTCCGGGAAATTGTTCAGCATCGGCGCATCATTGACCGGTAATACTGATACAGACAACAGAAATGTTGCTGTACTGTCATAGCTGTCACGGGCTGTGATCAGCAGGTCTTCCTGACCAAAGTAATTCATTTCAGGAGTAAGAAACATATTGCTATCCATCTGGACAAAATTAAAGTTATCCGAGGATATATCAAAAACCATTTCGTCGTCAGTTGGATCCATAAATATCTCATACAGATTAAGACTGGAATCAGGCATGTCTTCATAGAGCCTCAAGGTATCCAGGGCTTCCACCAATAGTTGTGGCGGTGAATTGAAAACACGAATATAGTCAAGGCTTACAACCGGTGAATCATTGCCAACAGTTGTTATCATTTTACTGAGATAAAATCCCGGTTGATCAAAGTGCCAGGTTAGCGTATCATTCGTTCCATCAACAGTACCATCATTGTCAATATCCCAAATTCTGGTTGATTGATCAGCGGTGTCCACAAAGGTCACTTGCAGGGGCGTTCCACCGGTGTTTTCAGAGACAGAAAAAGCAGTGTTATGGTGGACCGGTATGTCCTGAAATTCCACCGCGCCAATATCAATATTGTCAACAAATCGTGCATTGCCAACAAAATCCACGGAATCTAATTTTAGTCCGATTATATCTTCGCTTCCACCATTGATCAAGGGTGACCATGCCTGGGGAGAAAAATCATCAGCATTCAATTGCGGATGATCAGAGATATTAATTTCCCAATCAATCTGCTGATTATCGATTGGTAAATAACTCTCTTTCAGATTAGAATTGACAATGCTAACGGCTTCAAAATCATCAGTAATGACCTGGTTGTAACCGGAATTCCATAGCACCGAATTAATAATCTGTACATCATCGGTATTATCAATATTGATAGCCGCATATTCCGGTTTTTCATATTCATTCGCATAAATTGTTGAATTAATGATCTTAGTATCATTTCCCATTAAGCGAAGACTGCCCCAGGTATTTCCCTTATTATTGGCAATAATCACATTACGCATTTCCAGTGTACCGGAGAAACTATTGATTCCCTGGGCCATGGTTTTCAGCGCCATGGAGGACAAAATATTGGTATTTTCAATTAAAACGTTGTTTAATCTTATGTTCGATTTTGAATTGAAGATAGCAGCGCCATAATTATCAACGATTGTTACATCTTCAAGGGTTGCATTGACGTCATTGATAAAAGTGAAAACATTGTTACTCTTCACATATTCTAATCTACAGTGGCTTAATTCCACAGCTGATGTCTTATCGCCCTTATCCTGGGCAAAGATGCCTTTCCACCCACCGGTATCGAGATCGCTTAAATCCGTAAATCCGGTAGTGTCCCGAATTGTCATTACAACCGGTTCTTCTGAAGTTCCATTGGCAATTAATTTACCAAAGACTTTCAGTTGATACATATCATCAAATTCCAGTCGTGTTCCCGGCGCTAGTGTCAGGGTTACATTTTCAGGAATCGTCACATTGTCCAGTACACGCACAGTGTCCTGAAGTATTCGACTGCCTGTAAGGGTGCCATGGATTTCATCAGCAGCTGTGACAGTGATAAAATTATAATAAGTTTTCGGCCGGAGTTGGTTGCCGCTGGTATCTGTCACTGTTAAAGTGACATCATAAACACCATCTTCCGTGTAAGTGTGAACCGGATTTTGCGCGTGACTGGAATCGCCATCACCAAAATCCCAGTGCCAAAAGTCAATTTCACCGGAAGATTGATCTTCAAAGGCTACTTCCAAAGGCTCAACGCCAACTGTTGGTGTAGCAGCAAATTTAGCTGTCGCGCCTTTGGGTTCAATATCAATGATTGCAGCATTGTAGTAATTAAAATCATTGCCGTCACCTGGTGTCAGATCATCGACCAGGAACCACCCGTTACTGAATCCACTCCATCCCCAGTTTATATGAAAATAATTTTTTTCGCTGGAATTCCAATAACCGTCAAAGATAAAAGCATGTCCACCGGACCCATCTTCACCAG
>CAYTLS010000463.1:0-3114 GCA_964438745.1 uncultured bacterium | reverse complement strand
GGCCTATCAGCCAATGCCCAAAAGTAATCATGTTGCCATTATTACCAATGCCGGCGGTCCCGGTGTTTTGACCACTGATTCGGCAATTCATGAAGGTCTGGAACTGGCGAAATTTTCCGATCAAACCACAGCGGTATTTAAGAAAAATCTGCCCAAAACAGCCAATATTAAAAATCCTGTTGATGTCATCGGTGATGCTCGTGCAGACCGGTATAAAGTCGCGTTATCGCAAGCATTAAAAGATGTCAATGTGGATGGCGCTTTTGTGATTCTGACGCCGCAATCCATGACTGATATTGAAACCATTGCCAATGAAATCGTCAATGTGGCGGAGCAGTACGATAAACCGCTATATGCCTCTTTTATGGGGGAAGCTGATGTGGCGCCCGGTGTTGATATTTTGCAGCGTAACAAAATTCCCCATTACCAACTGCCGGAATCCATGTGTAAATCCTTTGCCACCGCTTATAATTTTGAGACACACAAACTCAATGAGATTGACCGCTCCGAGCTGTATGAAGATGTGGATAAGGATGCCGCTCAAAAAATTCTGAATGATGCCCTGGAAAATGGTCGCAAAATACTGCCGGAAAATGAAGCTGACCGAGTGCTGGAAACCTATAAAATTCCGGTGCCAAAACGCAAACTGGTAAATTCCGCGGAAGCAGCCGGCAAAGCTGCCAGGGAAATCGGCTACCCGGTAGTTCTGAAGGTCATGTCTGAGGACATTACCCATAAATTTGATATCAAAGGGGTCGTCATTGATGTAAAAAATGACAAGGCTGCAAAAGAAGCTTACAAAAGTATTATGACCCATGTACCTAAAGCCAAACCCAAAGCCAAAATTGACGGTGTTTTGGTGGAAAAGATGATACCTAAAGGTCAGGAAGTGATTCTTGGTGTCAAGCGAGATCCGGCCTTTGGCCCGTTTATTATGTATGGTCTGGGCGGTATTTTTGTGGAGGTCTTCAAAGATGTCAGTTTCCGGGTCGCACCGGTAGACAAAGAGGCTGCTACTGCAATGATCGAAGAAACCAAATCCTCGCAATTGCTGCATGGTGCCCGTGGCACTGATCCGGTTGATATGGATGCGCTTCAGAATACACTGATCCGATTGGGTCAATTAGCAGTCGATTGTCCACAAATAAAAGAACTGGATATTAATCCGTTAATCGTATTAGAAAAAGGTAAAGGCTGCTTTGTGGCTGATGCGAATATAATGTTATAAAAAACAGGAGAATAAAATGCGTATATTAATTCATGATGATTATGAAAAAATGAGTAAATGGGTGGCTTACCACGTTGTAAAAAGAATAAATGAAGCCGAACCCACCAAAGAAGATCCTTTTGTACTGGGGTTACCTACCGGTTCAACACCCGTCGGCACATACAAGGAAATTGTAGCGTTGCATAAGGCCGGTGAGGTCTCTTTTAAAAATGTCGTGACTTTTAACATGGATGAATATGTTAAAATTCCCGAAGATCATCCCGAAAGTTACCACTATTTCATGAAAACCAATCTCTTCGATCATATTGACATCCCCAAAGAAAATATCAACATTCTTAATGGAAATGCAGAAGATCTGGAAGCTGAATGTGAAGCCTACGAAGATAAAATTGATAGTTACGGAGGTATTGACCTCTTTCTCGGCGGCATCGGGCCTGATGGACATATTGCATTTAATGAACCGGGATCATCCCTCTCTTCCGCAACCCGTGTCAAAACGCTCACCTATGATACGATACTCGCTAATTCCCGCTTTTTCGATAATGACTTGAACAAAGTTCCGAAAACCGCCCTGACAGTTGGTGTCGGCACGGTAATGGATTCCGATGAAGTGATCATTTTGATCAATGGCTATAAAAAAGCCCGTGCTCTTCAGAAATGTGTGGAAGAGGGCGTGAATCACATGTGGACCGTTTCCGCGCTGCAATTGCATCCTAATGGCATCATTGTCTGTGATGAGGGAGCTACCATGGAATTGAAAGTCGGTACCGTCAAATATTTCAAGGATATTGAAAAAGATTCCCTGAATGATGTGCCGGCATTGTAAAAATTTAAACACCATTGCGAATGAAGACCTTCGCAATGGTGTTGATCCTTGAAATACAAAGCTTTTGCAAGCTGGCAGTCACCAGGCACTCGTGTATATCAAAAACATTAATTAGCACCATTTCAAAGATCTTTGAGACCATTTGAAAGGTGAGATAAGAGGTCGAATATGTGTTACAGAAAATTAACAGACGAAGAAATCCAAATCCTTCAGAATAACAATTGCTGGACCCGGAATTGGTCCCGGATTGAAGTGAAGGAGGGATTCAATCCTCATAAATTATACAATGTCGAGTTTTATGGCGACATAAAACTGGGTGTATTTGATCATGATGTTTCTGTTAACGGCGTTATGAAAGATTGCGGCATTAAATATACAAGTTTGCATAATTGTATTATCGAGGATAATGTTTATATCAACCGCGTGGCTGATATCAGTAATTATCATATTGAAAACGCGGCGGTTATTGAAAATGTCGGTAGTCTGCATGTTACCGGACGCAATAGTTTCGGCAATGGCGTGGAAATAGAAGTGCTCAATGAAGGCGGCGGCAGAGAGTTGCCGATTTTTGAGGAACTCAATGCGCAACTGGCCTACATGCTGGTGAATTATCAACATGACCCGGTGTTAATTGATAAGCTGAAAGAGATGATCAAAAAATATGTGAAAACCCGCAAAACCGAATGGGGAAGAGTGGGTAAACAAGCCTGCATCCAACAGGTGAAACGCATAGAAAATGTAATGGTTGGTCCTTTTGCCAAAATTCTGGCCACTGATATGATTGTCAATGGCACGATCATGAGCTCCCTGGACAGTCATTCTGAAGTGACCAATGCGCGGTTGCTGAAGAATTTTATCATGCAGGAAGGCAGCAAAGTGGAAAATGATGCCCAGGTGGAAGATTGTTTTATTGGGCAAGCTGTGACGATTGGTAAACAATATTCTGCTGAGAATTCAGCTTTTTTTGCTAATAGTGAATGCTTTCATGGAGAAGCCTGTTCACTTTTTGCCGGGCCCTATACAGTGACTCATCATAAATCGTCCCTGCTCATTGCCGGAC
>CAYTLS010000462.1:0-3114 GCA_964438745.1 uncultured bacterium | reverse complement strand
AAGACAAAGTATATTTTTGTCACCGGCGGGGTAATCTCGGGTCTCGGCAAGGGGATTGCTTCGGCTT
Organism: uncultured bacterium; assembly: GCA_964438745.1. Lineage (GTDB taxonomy): Bacteria > Fidelibacterota > UBA2242 > UBA2242 > JAFGTP01 > JAFGTP01. The sequence goes on along the minus strand of CAYTLS010000462.1, from coordinate 3,047 downwards.
CTATCGGTTACTTGCTGAAGTCTCGTGGATTCAAAGTGACAATCCAGAAATTTGATCCCTACATCAATGTGGATCCCGGTACCATGTCGCCCTATCAGCATGGCGAAGTTTATGTGCTGGATGACGGCTCGGAAACGGACCTCGATCTGGGCCATTATGAACGCTTTATTGATGTTTCCATGTCCGGTATCAACAATACGACTTCCGGGCAGGTATATTATGAAGTCATTACCCGCGAACGCCGTGGCGATTATCTTGGCGCCACTGTCCAGGTGATTCCCCACATTACCGGTGAAATTCAACGGCGCATTGCAGCTGTCAATAAGGATAAAGCGTTTGATATTGTGATCTGTGAAGTTGGCGGAACGGTGGGCGATATCGAATCCCTGCCTTTTCTGGAGGCGATTCGACAATTTACCATGGAAAAACCCCGCGAAGATTGTATCAATATTCACCTGACCCTGGTGCCTTACATCGAAGCCAGCGGAGAAATGAAAACCAAACCCACCCAGCACAGCGTCGGCCGTCTGCGTGAGATCGGTATTTTACCTGACATTGTCATGAGCCGCTCTAAAGATTCTCTGCCCAACGAGATCAAAAAGAAAATCTCCCTCTTTTGTAATGTAGAACCGGAAGCGGTTATCGAAGCTGTGGATGCGGAAACCATCTATGAAATTCCTATTAATTTCGATAAGCAACTGATCGTTGAAATCATCAGCAAAAAACTGAACCTTCCAATCCGTAAAGGCAACCTGAAAGCCCTCCATAAATTTGTCGATAAAGTTAAAAATCCATCCCATGATGTCACCATCGGTATTTGCGGAAAATATACAGAACTGCATGATGCCTACAAATCGATCACGGAATCTTTCATTCATGCCGGTGTGGAAAATGATGCCCGGGTTTCTATCAATTGGATTGAATCCGAGGAGATTACATCGGTTGAAAAAGCCAATGAAATGATCAAAGACCTGGACGGCGTTTTGGTGCCCGGCGGGTTTGGTGAACGGGGGATCGAAGGCAAGATAACCGCTATTCAGGCGGCGCGGGAAACGGGGAAGCCCTTTTTCGGCATTTGCCTGGGAATGCAGTGCGCGGTTATTGAGTTTTCCAGGAATGTCTGCGGTCTGGAAGATGCCCATAGCGAGGAATTCAGCGACATTACCAAAAACCCGGTGATCGCTCTGATGGAAGAACAGAAAAAAGTGACGGAAAAAGGCGGTACTATGCGACTTGGCGCGTACAATGCATCAATTCAGCCGGGTACATTGACCCAAAAAATCTATCATGAAAAGAAAATATCGGAACGGCACCGCCATCGCTATGAGGTTAACAATGATTTTCTGGAACCATTAACAAAAAACGGGCTTGTAATTGGCGCAATAAATGAAGACCTTGACCTTGTGGAAATAATTGAGTATCCTAAACATCCGTACTTTGTAGCCTGTCAGTTTCATCCGGAACTGAAATCCCGCGTAAACAAAGCACACCCATTATTCAGAAGTTTTGTCAAAGCTACAATTGAGAATCAAAAACATGATAAAAAAAGTAAAAATAAATAAGACACTTTTCGGCGCTGATCAGCCGCTAAACTTCATTCTCGGCCCCTGTGTTATGGAAAGCCGCGACCACGTGATGTTCATGGCGGAAAGATTAGCGGAAATATTCAGAAATATGCCGGAACGATTGATTTTCAAGAGTTCTTTTGATAAAGCCAATCGCACCTCGATAGATTCATTCCGCGGGGTGGGGCTGAAAGCAGGTATGAAGATTTTTACAGAAGTGAAAGAGCAGTTTGGATTCAGCACGATCACCGATATTCACAGTCCCAACCAGGCGGCAATTGCGGCGGAAGTTGTGGATGTGCTCCAGATACCGGCCTTTCTCTGCCGGCAAACCGATTTAGTGGTGGCTGCCGGGAACACCGGAAAAGCCGTGAATCTTAAAAAAGCCCAGTATCTCGCACCCATGGATATGGTTCATGTCGTCAAAAAAGTGGAATCCACCGGCAATGAATCAATATTACTGACGGAACGGGGAGCCAGTTTTGGCTATGGTGGATTGGTCACGGATTTCAGAGCTGTGCCGATCATGCAGAAAACCGGTTACCCGGTGATCTATGACGCCACCCACAGCGCCCAGGTGCCCGGCGGAAGCACAACCGGTGGCATGCGCGAATACATCCCTTTGATGTCACGAGCGGCGGTGGCAGCCGGCTGCAATGGCATTTTTATGGAAACCCACGATAATGTGGATGAGGCGAAAAGTGACAAAGGAACCCAACTTCCCGTGGACCAGCTAGAAAATCTGATTCAGGAATTGATTGAATTACATGGGAAAATTGAGGAGTTAAATAGAAAGTAATAATTTCGGATGAGAATTTGTGTATAAAGTAAAAGACCTAATATCAGCCAATGACATTCAAAACCGAATATTTTATTTGAATGATACCCATGTTATGATAGATCGGGATTTGGCTGAACTCTATCAAGTTGAAACAAAAGTATTAAACCAATCTGTAAAACGGAATATTGAAAGGTTTCCAGATAATTTTAGATTTCAATTAAGCACAGTTCAAAAAAATGAACTGGTCACAAATTGTGACCGGTTTAAAAATCTAAAGCATTCTTCAGCAAATCCTTTCGCTTTTACAGAACAGGGGGTTGCTATGCTTTCAGCGGTTTTGCGCAGTGACACAGCAATTAAGGTTAGTATCCAGATAATTAATGCTTTTGTAGAAATGCGAAAATTTATAATTAACTATGACTCAATATTTCAACGCTTAAGTAAAGTTGAATTTAAGCAAATGGAAGCAGATAATAAGATAAATCAAATATTGAAAATAATTGAAAAGAACAATGTGAAGCCTAAACAGGGTATATTTTTTGATGGACAGATATTTGATGCTTATAAATTCATATCAGGACTAATTAAAGATGCAAAGAATAGTATTATTTTAATTGATAATTATGTTGACGAATCAGTTTTGACTTTATTTAGTAAAAACCAAAACATTAATGTTTATATCTACACAAAAAATATTCACA
>CAYTLS010000461.1:0-3114 GCA_964438745.1 uncultured bacterium | reverse complement strand
CATAGGTTAGCAATGATTTTGGTGGGGAACCCTAATATATAAAGGAATAAGCCCAGTAATAATAAATAGAGAACAAACTGAAATAATTTAATAATGGGTAGTCGTTTTGTCTGCTCGTTGAGGTCCTGTATAAATTTAATTTTTCTGATTTTTCGTGTTAAAAACTGGATAATTATTATACCCAACAGGAGGGCTAATCCCGCCAGAATTGCCTGCCAGAGATTTAGGGAATAATCTTTTATTGAGAATAGAGTAATAGAGAGGTTTTCGATAAATAATTCGATGTGTTTTTGTACTTTTTCTACCATATCTTATGTTTTAGTTATTTTATAATTTATTAAATTACGCAAAAAGATTTGACATTCCGAAATAAAAGATATAAAAATAATTGGTATGAAAAAAGAGAAAAACCGGAGTTGTAAATCAGAAATTAGTTAATAGTCTTGGTAATTATTATTTGAATAAGTTATATTATCCTCTTGGATAAAATTGAGTTTTTTGTAGTAACTAAATAAAAAGGAGAAAAACATGGCAACAAAAATTGCAATTAATGGTTTTGGACGAATTGGACGTGCTTTTGTACGTGCGACTAAAGAAAAAAACATGGATTTTGAAATTGTGGCAATTAATGACTTAACAGATGCGAAAACTTTAGCGCATTTATTAAAATATGATTCCGTTCAGGGTGCTTATGACGGTACTGTCGAACTGGATGGTGACTTTATGGTTGTTGACGGCAAAAAAATTAAAGTTTTTGCTGAAAAAGATCCGGCAAAATTACCCTGGGGCGACCTTGGAGTTGATGTCGTGATTGAATCTACAGGTGTTTTCAGACACAGAGCAAAAATTCAGCCGCATATTGATGCCGGTGCTAAAAAAGTTGTATTAACTGTGCCTGCAAAAGATGAAATTGATGCTACTATTGTATTGGGTGTTAATGACGATGACCTGACAGCCGATGCTGATATCGTTTCAAATGCTTCCTGTACAACAAACTGTGCTGCTCCGATGGCCAAAATTATGGTTGAAAAATTTGGCGTGAAACGGGGTGTTTTACAGACCATACATGCTTATACAATGGATCAGAATCTGTTGGATGCGCCTCACAAGGACTTAAGACGTGCCCGTGCTGCTGCAATGTCTATCATTCCGACAACTACCGGCGCGGCCTCAGCCGTTGGTAAAGTTATTCCTTCATTAAAAGGAAAACTGGCCGGTGTTGCTTACAGAGTACCGACACCGGACGGCTCCTTGACAGAATTAACTTTTGAACTTGAAAAAGATACAACCGTTGACGAAATCAACGCAGCTATGAAAGCGGCTGCAGAAGGTCCATTAAAGGGAATCATGGACTATACAGAAGACGAATTGGTATCAACAGATATTATCGGTCGTTCTGCTTCCGTGACATTTGATAGCAAAATGACGACCGTTATCGAAGGAAATCTTGTGAAAATTTCCGGTTGGTATGACAATGAATACGGATATACATGCCGTGTTGTTGATTTGGTTAAAAACGTTGTTGATTTAATGTAAATCTATATTTTTTATGATAAGAAAGTGGTGGATTTTCTTCATCACTTTCTTTTTATTATTACCTTCAGAAAACGAATAAAATACATCCCATAACATAGGAGGGTTTTAGTTGAAAACAGTTAACTTTATCTTCGGTATTCACAACCATCAACCGGTAGGGAATTTTGATTTTGTGATCGAAGATGCGTTTAAGAAAAGTTACAAACCCTTTATCGATGTTTTGGAAGACTTTCCGGGAATCAATGTGTCCTTTCATTTTAGTGGATGTCTATTGGAGTGGCTGGATGAAAATCACCCTGAATATTTGGATAAAATTGCCGATCTGGTTAAAAAGGGCAATATCGAAATAATATCCGGTGGTTTCTTCGAGCCTGTTCTCGCTATGATACCAGACAGAGATAAAATCGGACAGATCAAAATGATGAATGATTATATCAGTGATCGTTTTGGTTATGAAGCGAAAGGGTTGTGGCTAACAGAAAGAGTCTGGGAGCCCGGTTTGGCAAAACCCATTGCCGAAGCAGGAATAGAATTTATTACAGTCGATGACTATCATTTTTTGGGATCAGGAATGCATCAGAATGATCTTGTCGGTAGTTTTATTACAGAGGAGCAAGGTTATCCTCTAAAAATTTTCCCCATCAATCAAAACCTCAGATATACAATCCCTTTTAAAGACCCCAATGAAACAATTGAATATTTACGAAAATTTGCAACAGAAGAAGGAACCAATGCGATTGTAATGGCGGATGATGGCGAAAAATTTGGTGTATGGCCTGGAACCCATGAGGTCGTTTTTAAGAAAAACTGGTTGCGTTATTTCTTCACAAAACTTCAAGAAAATAGCGACTGGCTCAAAACAACGACTTTTACAAAATATAATACAAAACAAGCGCCTATCGGTCGAATTTACCTGCCGACAGCCTCTTATTTTGAAATGAGTGAATGGTCATTACCCGGTGATGTTGGTGAAGAGTTCATCAATCATGTTCACGATTTTGAGGAAAAAGGCAATTTTGAAGAGATTAAACCATTCTTCAAAGGTGGAATGTGGCGGAATTTTCTGAGCATTTATGATGAATCCAATTGGATGCAGAAAAAAATGCAGTATTTGTCCAACAATATTGATGCGCTGGAAAACAAAAGATTGAGCGCTGCCAATAAGAAACAATTGGAGAAAGCAAAGTATCACATGTGGAAAAGTTCCTGCAATTGTACCTATTGGCATGGCATCTTTGGTGGCTTGTATCTGCCGCATCTGCGTCACGCTGTTTATCAGGAAATGATCATTAGCGAGAAATATCTGGATCAGATTCAACCACCAAAAGCACTGGATTTCCAAGTGGTGGATATAGATTTGGACGGACATGATGAGATATTGATCAAAAATAAAGAGGTGCAATTGGCAGTATCGCCGGCAAAAGGCGGTATTATAGAAGAACTATCCATCAGAAATAAGAACTACAATGTATTAAACACTCTGAAGCGATATAAAGAAGCTTATCACGCCAAAGTGCATCTGGCTTATGAAGATAATACCAACGAATCCGGCAGTATTCATGACATCGTAATGGCTAA
>CAYTLS010000460.1:0-3115 GCA_964438745.1 uncultured bacterium | reverse complement strand
TTGAAATTTCAAAAACTAAAGATGGCGAAACATCTGGCAAGTTAGTATCATATATGACAAAATTGTACCGCAAAGAATCAAAGAATAAATATGTTTATGAGATATTAACTATTCCGAGAGGCCTAGCTCAAGAAATTTATATTTCATTTGAAAAATACGAGATTGAAAATTTGCGAGATTGTAGAGAAATTGAAGGATATATAATTGGTAATGATGGAAGTTCGTATATTTTTGAAACTATTTATAAAGGAAAAAAACATTCTCCATACTATTGGTCTCCTTTGAGCAATTACCATGAAGATAATAATAGCAAAGATCTAGCAATCGTAAGAGAATTATTATCATTAATTAATGATAAAATAAATCCTTGGTTAAATTTTAAAAACTTAAGAAATAAAGTTGGTCCAGGAAAGTATACCTATGGAATGATTATCATGACAAAAAGATAAACTAATGCTAATAAATAGGACTCTGAGCGGTCTGCAAGACCCAGCGAGGAGTCCATGTTGAACTACACCCGCTGGGCTATCAGCAGGTAAGCTATGCACTTAATGACGTTTTTTGTTGTTTTTGGGAATTGGGTAGGTTGAAAATTCCTTGAAGTCCAGGAGTTTTTTTGCCCCTTGCTTTTTTTGCTATCTAAAAAAACACGATAATTCCGGGATTTGAAGCGATTTTTGCTCCCTGATGTACATACTTCTCCCAGCCAGGTTTCTGCGTGGTAAACCGGAGTTAGAAAGTTGGCAACAGAAATTCAGAAGTAGATAATCTTCCTGGCGACCGGATCCTGGGCAGTTCCCTTAGTACAACCATCCGGCCTTTTTTACATACCGGACACTGACAGGGATTATAGCCTGTAAGTCGTTCAAAGCGTTGCAGCCGGGTTTCAGGAGACTCCTTGTTTTTTATCAGGATGTCAATATCCGGTTTTGTGTCGGGCACAAACTGCAATTCCTGCTTTCTTTTGAACGTATGATTATAAATACCAAAGTATCTGATCTTCACAAATCGTGCAGGCAAGATTTGCAGGGTAAAGCGTCGCAGGAACTCCACCCCGTTCAGGGTAACCGGCTTTTTGATGGCCCTGTCGCGGTAATCTTTGGCCATGAAAGTCACCATGTCACCGGCAATATTCAGGATCCTTTGGTTGGTTATGGCTACACGGTGAGTGTATTGTCCCAGGTACCTAATTACATGTTCTGCGCTTGCCAGGGCAGGTTCACAATGCACCACCCACCGGGTTTTATACACTTGTTGCAGCTTCGGATCAAAAAGCGGCAGTTCACTGCGTTTTCGCAGGGCCCGTTTGAGGCTGTCCAGGAACTTCCCCTTAAAAGTATTGCTTAGCTGGCTGACCGGATAGAGGAAATCCCCCGAAGGACCGATATTCTTCCACCTTCCATCAAGAGTGTAGCCTGCGGAGGGAACAATGCAATGAATGTGCGGATGCAGCGAGAGGTTCTGTCCCCAGGTATGCAAGACAGCCACGGCTCCGCTTTCCACCCCGTAATGCGTGTATCCGAATGAACGAAGGGTATGCCATACGGCAGCGAACAGTAGATTATAATACAATCCTTGATTATGCAGACAAAGTCCATTCAACTGGTGAGGAACAGTGAAAATTATGTGGTAATGTTTCACCGGCAGAGTTCGCTGCATTAAGTCATCGATCCAAAATGCCTGTTTTGCAGCCTGACATTTGGGACAGTGCCGGTCACCACAGCTGTTGTAGCTGTAACGGATCGTACCACAGGTATCACATGCTTCTTCATGCCCACCCAGTGCAGCCGTTCGACAGTTGGCTATCTTTCCCAGCACCCGTTGTTGCAGGAGAGTTAAGGAGCCCCTTGCAGCAAGCCCGGTACCGAAAAGACGTATAGCATCAGCCAGCTCAAACTTTGGCCGCATGCCCGGAATAATTATAAAGCGTATCCAGGGGACTGTGGGCCTTTACCAACTGGCATTGGGCAATATGCAGGTAGATCATGGTGGTGGTAATCTCAGCATGACCAAGCAGTTCTTTCAGTGTTACGATGTTCACGCCCTGCTCCAGCAAATGCGTGGCGTAAGAATGTCTCAGGGAATGCAGGTTTACCTCCTTGGAAATGGATGTTTTCTTTAGGTTTTCTCTAAACACCCAGGAAAGTCCCCGGACACTGTACCTGCCATCGGCTTCCTTGCCGTTGAACAACCAGATGTGAGGGTTTTCTGCTTTCAGGTACTTTCTCAGTCCAACAGCCATACTGTCGGCCAGGGGGACCACCCGGTCCTTCTTGTATTTGCTTTGCCTGATATGAATGGTCTTTCTTTCAAAATCGATATCAGATATCTTCAGGTTGATTACTTCCTGGCCACGTAATCCCGCTGAATAAATCAAAGTCAGGACTATCCGTTGCTTGAGCAGGATGGGTGCTGCAAAGAGTTCTTTCAGCTCCTGCCTATTGAGAATTACCGGAAGTTTTGTATCTTTCTTCAGCGAAGGCAGGGCAATGGCGTTCTTATTCATCCCCAAGAGTCGGTAGTAATAGCGAAGCCCGTAGACCATGTGTTTAAAACTGCTGCGGGAAGGAGATTTCGGATCCCGGGCCAGGGCCACCAGGTATTCGTTGATCTCTTCTGGGTCGATATGCTCAGGCAGCTTCCCGAAGTGCAGCACAAAAAGGGCAATGCGCCGGATGTAGTTTTGGAGAGTACTTTTACTCTGGCCACGAAGTGTAACCTGTTGTTCCAGTTTACGAACAACTTTTTCGAATTCAGGAACAAGTTCAATAGCTTGTTCTACAATAGTAAAACCCGATTTCTTTCTCATAATCAGAAATTTTTTATTGGTTAATAATTTCTAATTTTAGAAAGAATCGGGTATTTTTAAAAGAGCTATCCGCGTAGGCGGATTTAGTTCAACACGCGGTATAGCCAATAAGGGTTTCAGTGGTATGCGAAGGTTTGTAGCCCGCTTCAACTTTTGGTGTACCTTGATAGGTGATTCGTCCGCAATCCCTTACTGGCCATACCGCCAAACGTTGGCTGTAATGCAGAAAAAGCACCTTACATATAATTAGCAATTTGAAAAATGCAAAAACATAATACATCACATTGGACAGACTATTCTTCACTA
>CAYTLS010000459.1:0-3118 GCA_964438745.1 uncultured bacterium | reverse complement strand
CATCTTCCCGCATTTTTCTGGAGATAAAGAGGGAAGCGCCAAGTTTATCTTTTTTGTTTCTAACCAGAGATTCCGCGACAGCTACCGCCATTCCGCCATCGGAAATATCTGTGGCCGACTTGACAATACCACTGCGAATTGCTTCCAAACAGGTCTTCTGAACCCGTTTTTCAAAATTCAAATCAATGGACGGGGGATTTCCGGTTACTTTATCATGAACAACTTTTAGAAACTCGGTACCGCCCAGTTCCGGCTTAATGGTACCCAGCATCACGATGAAATCACCGGCATCTTTAAATTTAGTAGTAGTTACATGATCCAAATCGTCAACCAATCCCAGCATACCAATAACAGGAGTAGGGAAGATGGCTGTATTCGGCGATTCATTGTAAAAACTGACATTACCACCGGTGACGGGAGTATTGAACACTTCACAGGCGTCACCCATCCCCAAGACAGCTTCTTTAAACTGGTAAAAGACTTCCGGATCGTAAGGGTTGCCGAAATTCAAACAATTGGTAATCGCCATTGGCTTTCCGCCGGAGCAGACTACATTGCGGGCAGATTCAGCCACAGCTATTTTTCCACCGCTCCGGGGGTTCAGATATACGTAGCGGCTGTTGCCGTCTGTACAGGTTGCTAAAGCCTTGTTCGGCGCCTTTTTCAACCGAATCACGGCAGCAGAACTGCCCGGCGTAACAACGGTGTTGGTTCTGACCGAATGATCATACTGATGATAGACCCATCCTTTGTCAGCAATATTGGGCGATGCCATCAGGGATAGCAACACCTCATTATAATCTTTTGGTTCCGGCAGGGTGCTCAGATCTTCTTTTTGTAATTTATCCATATATTCCGGACGCTTAGTATCCCGGTGATAGACCGGGGCACCACCGCCAAGGCAAAGCACATCTGCCGGAATATCAGCATATTTTTTCCCATCCATGCGAACTTCAACATTGGGTTTATTCGTCACAACGCCAACCTCTTCGGCATGCAAGTCCCATTTGCCGAGAATATCTTTGACTTCCTGTTCGAAGCCTTTGCGGACAATAACCAGCATTCGCTCCTGAGATTCTGACAGCATTACTTCGTAGGGGATCATTTTGGGTTCGCGCATAGGCACTTTTTCGATGTCAATTTTCATGCCCGATTCGCCTTTTTCCGACATTTCCGCTGTAGAGCAGGAGATACCGGCAGCACCCATATCCTGAATACCCACCACATAATCCTTCTTACAAAGTTCCAGGGTTGCTTCCAGCAGTAATTTTTCCGTAAAGGGATCGCCAACCTGAACATTGGAGCGTTTGCTCTCCGATTCTTCACTGATTTCGACAGAGGCGAAAGTCGCGCCGTGAATGCCGTCACGACCTGTGGAAGCGCCAACAATCATAACTGTATTGCCATCGCCTTTGGAAATAGCGCTTTTGACTTCATCGTGTTTAACAACGCCAACAGCCATGGCATTGACAAGCGGATTGTCTGAATACCCTTCATCAAAATAAATTTCGCCGCCAACAGTAGGAATGCCCATACAATTACCATAGTGAGCAATACCTTTAACAACGTGATTTAATAAGAACCTGTTACGGGGAATATCGAGCGGACCAAACCGAAGAGAGTTTAAACAGGCAATGGGACGGGCGCCCATGGTAAAAATATCTCTGAGAATACCGCCAACTCCGGTTGCGGCGCCCTGAAACGGTTCAACTGCTGAAGGATGATTGTGACTTTCGATTTTAAAGGCCACCGCCATTCCATCACCAATATCAACCAGACCCGCATTTTCTTCGCCGGCGCCGACCAACAGATTTTCACCATCACGAGGTAGTTTTTTCAGCATTGCAATTGAATTTTTATAACTACAATGTTCACTCCACATTACCGAGAAAATACCCAGTTCTGTAAAAGTTGGGGTTCTGCCTAAAATATCCAGTACACGTTCCCATTCTTCTTTGTTCAATCCATGTTCCTGAGCCAATTCCCAAGTTACTTCAGGGTCTTTTTTAATAGTCATTTATTCTCCAAGTTTTTTCGTTGCTGTGACATAAACTTGACGAAATTTAATTATTTATAGGGATTCATGCTAATATTAATTATGCAAACTAAGAATTGAATAATGGCGGAAAAATAGAAAAAGGGCCAACAATATTGTTGACCCTTTTCATTTAACAAAAGTACTAATCTAATCCTTGTATATTACCTTTTTCATCCACCTTTATATGCTCAGCCGCCGGCACTTTGGGCAATCCCGGCATTAACAGGATATTTCCGGTAATGGGCACCAAAAAGCCTGCTCCGGCGGATATGTTGATATTGCGAACGGTGACCAGAAAGTCCTTTGGCCGTCCGATAAGTTTTGGATTGTCAGACAATGATTTTTGGGTTTTAGCGATACAGACCGGCAGGTTATCCAGACCAAGACGGTGGATCCTGCGCAGATCTTTCTTGGCATCTTTGGTAAAATCCACGGCTTTGGAACCGTATATTTCCGTACATATTTTCTCAATCTTTTTTTCAACAGAAAGATCCAGGTCATAGAGGGTTTTATATTGTTCACCGGCGTTGCACTTTGTGATCACCCGTGTCGCCAGTTCTTCCGCGCCTTTACCGCCGCGGATTGCAGAATCAATCACAGCGTAATTGGCCTTTTGATTTCTGAGATAGTCTTCAATGACTTTTAACTCCTCCGGATCATCACTGTCAAATTTGTTGATGGCAATAACCGGGCAGACATTGAATTTCTGAATATTTTCCATATGTTTCGCCAGATTCGGGAGTCCTTTTTTGACAGCTTCCGGGTCAGCGGTATTCAAATCCTTTACCTTCACTCCACCATGCATTTTTAAGGCTCTTACCGTTGCCACCAATACCACAGTTTCAGGATTCAGACCGGATTTCCGGGCCACAATATCAAAGAATTTTTCTGCCCCAAGGTCAAAGCCGAATCCGGCTTCCGTAACAACATAATCTGATAGTGATAAGGCTAACTGCATGGAGATAGCGGAACAGGTTCCCTGGGCAATATTGGCGAAAGGGCCGCCATGAACAAAGGCCGGTGTATGTTCACTGGTTTGGACAATATTGGGTTTGAACGCATCTTTCAGGATCGCCATAA
>CAYTLS010000458.1:0-3128 GCA_964438745.1 uncultured bacterium | reverse complement strand
TTATTTATATAATCGGATCATTGCAGTATTCCCGGCGCTTACAACATTTACAGAATTTCCCCATCCAGACCTCGTCAAACTGATCCATGATAGCACTGATAAGTTTTTGATTGGTGGTGATAAACCCGGCTTCGAAATTTCGTTTATGCTCACTCTTGATACCCAGACCGGCGCCGGTGAGATTGGCGGACCCGGAATAGGCAAATTTGCCATCTATAATGATGTGCTTGAAATGGACGCGCGGACACATCTGCCGTTCGATGGTGTCGATCAGATTTGGATATTGATCAAAGGTGCCACGAAAATTAGGACCGGGTGCTTTGGCGTGGAGTAATCGTATCGCTACTTTTTTATCGGCCAGTTTATTCAATGTGGACAAAAATGGAACAACTCTTTTACCGGTATGAACATGCATGTCCTTGATATCAGCGGTCCCGATCCAGACAAAGGATTTGGCTTTCGGGATGCGGTTGATCACCTCATCATACAATTTTTTATTGGTTATAAATTTTATGCTCATAATAGTAATTATTTCTATTTCCAAGATTACCCATTTCAAGAACCACTTGCAAGCGGTAATGTTAACCCTTAGTTTGTAATCAGAATATAAAAAATGGATGTATCATGAAAATATTTTATTCCAACAAAGAAACCTTACACAAACCAAAGTTTGAGTGGAATTTCGGGAAGAAAGTGCCTTATCCCGATAAGTATACCCGTGAACAGGTGATCACTGAAGCCCTGCTGGACAAGGGATATAAAAAAGTAATGTCACAACCAAAAAGTTTTAATATTAAGCATCTTTATGCTATCCATACCAGGGAATTGGTGGACCATATCAAAGCGTGTGAGAAACGTTTAGGTGAGGGGGAAGAACTTTATCCCCATATTTTTCCCTACCGGGTGTTTGAACCGCAAAATGATATTGATCCCTTTCTGGCAGGGTATCACTGTTTTGATGTCGGAACTTATTTACAGAAATATAGCTACAAAGCGGCTAAGTCGGCGGTTGATTGCGCGTTGAATGGTGCCGAACTGATTTTACAAGAGAAAGAGAATCGGATTTTTGCGATCTGCCGTCCACCGGGACACCATGCATCAGCCAATTATTATGGTGGATATTGCATATTTAATAATGCCGCAGCTGCTGCTTTTTATCTCAGCAAATCAGGACGTACAGCGATCCTTGATCTGGATTTTCATCATGGTAATGGTACTCAGTCCATCTTTTACGAACAGGCACAGGTCGTCTATATCTCGATTCATGGTGATCCTACGACCAATTATCCCTATTTTTCCGGCTTTACCAATGAAAAAGGAACCCGGCTGGGAAAAGGGTATAATGTTAATATTCCCCTGAACAATAATATTGGTAATAAAGAATATGATAACCAGTTAAAAAATGTGCTGAAAAGAATAAAGGAATTTGATATACAATATCTGATTCTATCGATGGGATTTGACATCTTTGAGAAAGATGATATGGGAAGTTTCAATATCACTTCGGATTATTTTTATGAAATCGGGAAAATAATGAATGAACTGCATATTCCGGTGCTGGTCTGTCTTGAAGGTGGTTATCAGATAGAAAAATTAGGGGAGAATGCTGTCAATTTTGTTGATGGTTTTTCCGGACGCTAATTACCCCCTTAAAATCAGTTTTGTAAAATATAATTTTAACCTGAATTATTCATGAATTTTCAAATTATTAAATCAAAGCGAATAAAATTAAAAGTTTACCAAATACATATTAAAAAAACCAATTTGGAAAATTCATGGAACATCCGGCCTATGACAGATAGAACATCCAGCCTCTGCCGGATGGAATATTCGGCTCCTGACGAAAGGAAACGTATCGGCGCGAAGCGGGCATTATTCATATTTTTTTATGAATAATGCAGCTTGAAACTTTTACTTTTCAATTAATTGTCCTGAAGCTTATACTTTAAAAATGTGAACGAAAGGCTGATTTTCACTGGGTACTATTTTATTGATTTGTTCGGACACCTCTTTCTTTGTCGAAGCAATACTGATTATATGATCAAAATGTACAGCAACATAATATTTATCCTTGATACCAAGCTCCTTTTTTATTTTTTTGTAATGCCGAACATATTTTTCAGCCAGTAGTTTTGTGTATAGGACATAATTTTCATCGCTCTCTTCTATCAAATTATCAATTTCAATGTCATAATAGTCCGGCTTTTGTATATATTTTTTTAGCAATTTTTCGATATTGGGATTGGAAAAATCCGTTGGCGTGTGAAGGTCGGAAATCAAATCGTATTTGGATTTGTTGATTTGATAATCTTCATTTAAATTTTTTGTTATATTTGATCCTAAATAAATATTATCAAAACTAACCAGCCCGTCAAAAATGATTTCGTTATTAAAGGGTAGTAGCGCAGTTTTCACGATCGTGGGAAGATTTTCCGGTGGGCAAATTTCTGCCATTGGATCCGTTATGCCAATAACTTTGTATAGTTTTCGGGGATCATCGTAATCCATAAAAACTGAATAGGTTTTGTAATGTTTTAAAATATAAAATTTCCCAAAGACACCATATCTTTTCCAATCCTGAATCAATAGCTTTTCTTCTTTGCTTAATTCCCCGGAATAATGGTTTAAAAAGTCGCCAATTAATTTTATATTATTATTTTCAAAGATTAAATCACGTATTTCGCATAAATGCCTGAGATATTGTTCTGTTTCATTTGGATTTAAAGGGACGATCTTTTGTTTATTATTCACATAAATGAGCAGTTTAAGATAACTGGAAAAAAATAATTTGCTATCTTTCTGTTTTAAGACATTTGATTTTTTATTCATTTTCACCTCATAATTTTTAATAATTTACAATTCTAATTTTATTCTTTATCTGATCGAATAACCTTACTTTTCACCCATTCTGCAAATTGGCTTCTATCAATTTTCCGGCGGCTATGCTAAGAATTAATTGTTCCTGCTCTTGTTGTGAGGCATTTAATTCAAAACTATTGAGATATAAAAATATTTCCATTGCAGCATGACCTATTCCTTAATTCCTTCCAGATAAAGCATAAATGCATATTCCAAAGCTGTTTCGCGATAGCGTTTGAATCGACCCGATGCGCCGCCGTGACCGACTT
>CAYTLS010000457.1:0-3128 GCA_964438745.1 uncultured bacterium | reverse complement strand
TTGCATTCCGTTAGTTTTGTGCCGGCTGATGGTGGATATGGTGTTCAGACTATAGGCGGCATCTATTTTAGCGTTGGCAATGAACTTGAGCGAACAAATAAAGTGCAGGGTACAGGCATGGTGGAAAAGTTAACCCTGAAAAACAAATTTTTCGGCGGTATGATCGGTAAACGAATCCCACTATTCAATAATATTCTGATCTCTCCAAAATTGAAAGCCGGATTCTGGACGACAGAATTGAAATTGTCCAGAAAAACCGGGGACGTAATCTGGGACGATATTGTTAATGATTTTGATGATCCCGCTACCAGTCGTTTGGTACTTGAAAAGAAATATTATACCGTGACACCCAGTCTGGAAATCTTTTACCTCTTCAATGATTCCTTTGGTATCCATGCCGGCGCCAGTTACATGTATGGGTTTGAACGCTACCAGGGTTGGAATACCGGATCTGAGGAATTTAAAAACTATGATGTCAAGGAATCGCCAAATACTAAAATTGACGGATATATTTTTACAATCGGTCCCTGGCTATTTTTTGATTAATTTACCACGTTAGATTACTAAGATAAACAGAAAATTGTCATTCCTGAAGGAAAATATCCATCAGGAATGACAATTTTATTTTACACCTGTTATTGTGAAAATTTTTATTTATTTTTAAGGTTGTGAAATTGTATGGACTTTAAACAGGGAAGCATTGACCATTGAATAATTTTTATGATGGCTTAATAAAATTGATCATTTCCTTGAGCACCGGTGTGCTGGGGATTATTCCCGGCATTGATGGTCATGATGCGCAATTTACCGAATCGGAATTTTATGTCCGTAATAATGAGATTTTTATATCAGCGCTTATCGAGAGTAATTTTAATCAGCGAATCGATGATATTATTCGGTCCGGCCGAAAGGTACGGTTACATATTACTGCGAAAATATATAGGGAACAGGATAAAAAGCCCCTGAAAAAAGCAGCGCTTATCAAAACCGTCGATTATGATATTCTCGAAAAACATTACCTCTTATCCTATGAAAATACTGAAGAATTCGTCATTTATGAGGAAAAAGCAGCGATGTGGCAAAATTTCCTGACCATAAAAGACCGCCCTGTGTTCAGAGCCAAAGATTTTCCCGATAAAGGCCCCTATCACATCCAGGTTCGCGCTGAACTGGAAACAGACCTGGAGATCAGTGGAAAAAATTTGGATCTGATGCTATTCTGGAACAATAAGGCGCCGGAATTTACAACCAGCGCTTTTGATAACTCAATATTCTCAATGTGAAGCTCATGAAAAGACTAATTCCATCCTTTCAGTTTCAGATATTATTCTTATTCATCCTGCTGCTGGTATTTTCCGTTTTCTTTACACGAACCTATTTTTTTAATAGCTTTCAGGAGTACTTGTCCAATTCCAATGAAAAGGAACTGGAAGAAAAGTTGCTGAAAACCTATGAGAGATTTGAAGGCCATTTACCGGATTCTCTGCAGCAGGAATTTGGCAAAGACCTGGAATCGTCAATCCGGATCATTAAAAATAGTCAATTGCAAAAAGAATTTTTCCACGAAGAATTTAAAATTTATTCCAATTATATTGTCGGCTTCGCCATCATTTTCGGACTGATCATTTTTATTATTTCTTTCACCGTCATTTCACGTCCTTTGCGGCGATTACAGGAAGCTAATGCGAAATTGGGACAGGGGCAATTCGATGTACGGGTGAAAGAAAATCCCTGGTCGCCCCTAAATGAGTTGGTGGTTTCTTTTAATAAAATGGCGGCGGAGATTGAGGAAAATCGTAGAAAACTGATCGAAGCTGAGAAAAAGATGATCTGGCGGGAAATCGCCCGCTCCATGGCCCATGAGATCAAGAATCCACTCACTCCGATAAAATTATCCTTAGAACGACTGGAAATGAAGTATTATCAGGGGGTGGATAAATTTGATGAAATTTTTGAATCTACTACCGGGATCATCAGTGAAGAAGTGGATAATCTTCAGAAACTGGTTAATCGCTTTCGGGATTTTGCTGCCATTCCACTACCGGAACCGGAAAACTATGATATTGCAGAACAGATCAAAGATATTGTAGCGCCCTATGCCAATCAACGAACTATCCAATTGGGGATTGAAACCAAAGAATCCAAAATAAACGCTGATAAATTACAGATGAAACAGGTCTTTACCAATCTCCTTCAAAATGCTATTCACGCGACTAAAGAAGATCAAAGAATAGAGATAAAAGTTTCTGAGAAAGATAAATATGTTGAAGTTGAAATTCATGATTTTGGTAAGGGCATTGATACCGGAGATTTAAGCAAGATATTTGAGCCTTATTTCACCACAAAACGGAAAGGGACAGGACTTGGATTGGCAGTGGTGAAACAGATCATAGAAAATCATGGTGGATTTATTACTATCGAAAGTCAGTTTGGGAAGGGGACAAAACTGCAGGTGAATTTGAAAATATAGTTTCTGCTAATTATCAAATTACTATTTTGTAAACTAAAAAATATGAACAGGGAGATAATATTATTGCTGAAATAAGACCGGGACAATCAATGAAAATTCTAGTAGATGCTGATGCCACACCTAAGGAAGTGAAAGAAATTTTATTTAAAACTTCAAAACGACTGAAACTGAATCTTATTTTGGTTGCTAATCAAAAAATGAAAACTCCAAAATCTGAATTGATTAAAAGCATTGTCGTAGCCCAGGGATTTGACGAAGCTGATAACTATATCGTAGAGATTCTAGAAAAAGGAGATTTGGTAATTTCTGCTGATATTCCTTTAGCCGACCGTATTATCGAAAAAAATGGCTTTGTACTTACACCTCGTGGCAATATACTTGACGAAGATAATATCGGTGAAAAAGTGGCCATGCGAAATTTGATGGAAGAATTGCGGTCTGGTGGAATGGAATCCGGTGGTCCACCTCCTTTTAACAAAAAGGATAAAGTAAAATTCTCAAGAGAATTAGATAAGTTTTTAACAAAACAATTGAAATAAAATTAATTGTAAAATAAGAAATTGTTATTGTTCTTCAATCTCTTAAATTATTACAGATTAAACGGGAAATTTATGCGCATACTAATTGTCGATGATGTTAAAAATATACGAGTGTCACT
>CAYTLS010000456.1:0-3132 GCA_964438745.1 uncultured bacterium | reverse complement strand
ACAATGGCGGGGTTTATGAACACAGTTGGGGCGAATATGAGGGCGGTCACGCTATCCTGATCGTGGGCTGGGAAGACGATACCCAATCCTGGATCTGCAAAAACAGTTGGGGTAACTGGGGAGAAAATGGCTATTTCAGAATAAAATGGGGCAACTGTCGAATTGGCCGCAATATACCATTCATTTACGATGAAATTACACCGGAAGTTTCACTGGCATTTTCTACCGATGCTGTCAATCAGGAATTATCCGCAGCGGCAGAGGCCAGCCAACAGATTGCCATTACTAATAATAGCGCCGGGACAGTCGAAATTTATACGACTGACTCGCAAAATCCAGTGCTTTTTCACAGAAGCAGTTATAATGCCTATGAGGGACAAAGTTGGTGGTGTGGAATAAAAAAATCCGGTGGCTATGAAAATCACTGGCTGCAGTATTTGGAAACGCCGAATATTGATCTGTCCTCCGCCACTGATCCGGAATTGACATTTAAAGCCAAATGGTCGGTTGAATCCCCCGACGGTGCGCAACCACCCTATGACGGCTGGGACGGCTGGAATGTCTGGCTTTCTACGGATAATGGCCAATCCTACCAGATTATAGAACCGGAGTACCCCGCTTACACAAATTCAGCAATATGGGCGTTTGGCCATCCCGAGCAAGGCTGGAATATGGGAACATCGGTCAAAGGTTGGACCGGTTATTCCGATCACTGGGAAGATGTAAAATTTGATCTTTCACAATATGCCGGCCATGCTGTGAAAATACGCTTTGGTTTCGCCTCTGATATGGGATACAGTAGTCCTGATGACGCTACACTGGAAGGCCTGTTCATTGACGATATTTTCATTACGGATAATACAACAATCCTGTTTGCCGACTCGGCTGACAGCGGCACACCAATGCAACGGGAAGGCCTGGGAGATCTGGCAAATAATTGGCTGGACCTTTATTACAGCCAAAACAAACTGAAACCAAACGAAACAATGGATCTGACTCTGAATTTTAAAGCGCCACTATCGGCTGGTTCCTATACCGGTAAGATCAACTTCCTGGCCAATAATAATAATGCTTCCCTACCAACAATCCCCGTCGAATTGGTTGTTACTTCACCGGAATCTGATCTGGCAGTGGAAGGCTTTTTGCGCAGCGGTCAGAATATCAACAAACTTCTGAAACACCCGATCGGCGTTAACCTGATCAATAACGGTTCCTCTGTCTTTAATAATATTGAAATTACCTTAACTGATCCTGCCACCAATGCAACAGAAACTAAAATCCTGGAGCAATTACAGGCTGGTGAACTCCGCCAGGTTTGGTTTGAAGCAAAGGCTTTGGAAAATATTGAATCTGCCAGTTTAGTTGTCAGTCACAATATTAATGATGATATCTTAGAAAATAATCGTGATACTTTAGATGTAAATATTCGTGATTTCAGCGATGATTTTGAAATTTACGGCAATTATTGGCAATTGGGGAATGGTGTAACCTATTCAACAGCGAATCCCTATACAGGCATTTACCATCTGAAAATTCAAAAGGATACAGCGTCACAGCAATTATTGACCCTGAAGCAACCACTGAAAATTTCCAACAATAGTATTGCGCTCACTTTTTATGCCAAAAACTCAGTTTATCAACTAACGTCCACAATATTTATTGATTATAGTTTTGATAAAACGGCCTGGACTTTGGCAGATTCGGTGACGATCAGCCGCACCACTTATCAATTACAAACCGCGTCGATCACTCCCGACCGGATAAATTCGGAAAAAGAAATATATATCAGATTGCGGAGTGATCTAATACCGGAAAATCAATTACGGCTGGATAATCTCTCCCTCTCATCAGCACAAATAACCGGCATCGATCAAAATCAGCATTTACCGGAAACCTATAGACTCTATCAAAATTATCCCAACCCCTTCAACCCGGAAACATCAATCGCTTATGACCTTCCCAAATCCACCCGCGTTCAACTTGCCATCTATGATCTGAATGGTAAACTGGTCAAAAAACTGACAGATAAACAACAAAGCGGTGGCACATATACTGTAACGTGGCACGCCGGAGATCTGGCTTCCGGCCTTTATTTTTATCGATTGACTGCAGGGGGACAGGTCATCAATCGCAAAATGATGTTAATGAAATAAAATCATACAACCCGAAAAGCAGTGAAAATCGATTTTTCATTGCTTTTTGTTTTTTTTGTATATTCGTACTATTATATTTTGTCCATGGAAAAAGAATTACTTTTATTTGACCACGATGGTGTTTTAGTTGACACGGAACAGTGGTATTATCAGGCCAACCGCGAAATCCTCGCCACTATTGGAATCAATCTTGATTTCAAAATTTATATGGATATTATGATCAACGGCCGCTCGGCTTTGGCTTTGGCAAAACACAAGGGGTATTCTGATAAGCAAATTTCCCAATTGAGAAAGCAGCGGACTGAGCTTTATCAGCATTATCTCAAAACAAAAGATATTGAGATTCCCCATGTCATCGATACACTCATGCGTTTAAGGACTCATTATCAAATGGCAATTGTGACAACTTCCATGCCTGATGATTTTGCTATTATTCATAAAGACCGGGACATTACCCGTTATATGGACAAAATTTTTACCCGGGAAACCTATGGCCACTCCAAGCCTCATCCCGAACCCTATCAAACAGCTCTTTCCTATTTTAACAAAGCGCCGGAAAAAGCAATTGTCATTGAGGATTCTGAACGGGGTTTGAGATCCGCCCTGGCAGCCGGTATTGATTGTGTTATTATGGAAAATCATTTCACGAAACAGCATAATTTTGACGGATCGATCGCCACTCTGAGAAACATAGATGAACTCCCCCTTTTTTTATGTCCATAAGTGATTTTTAAGTTTACATTTATCGTATTAATTACTATTCTGTTCAATGAACTCAGTTTGTATTTTATTCTAATTAAGCTTTCTTTTAAATTTTTCGAAAAGGATTTGAAAATATGAGAACATATTTTGCCACTCCACAACGAGAAACAGAAGAAGTTCTGGAACAACAAATTAAAATGGTAACCAATCATGATCTAATTAAATCTTTGATGAAAATTGTCCGTGGGTTATTTGCTGTTTTGAATGATAAAAGACA
>CAYTLS010000455.1:0-3132 GCA_964438745.1 uncultured bacterium | reverse complement strand
CATGTAAAGCCCTGCCTTTTCTTGTGGTGCAATCCAGGTGATATATTCCTGAATTCGTGGAGAAGCGATCATTTCACCCAGAGCAAATATTCCGATACCCAGGATTACGATTACTGGTGCGGTGTAAGCAGCAGCACCGATAATTACAAAGCCGGCTGCGGCGA
Source organism: uncultured bacterium (assembly GCA_964438745.1). Taxonomy (GTDB): domain Bacteria; phylum Fidelibacterota; class UBA2242; order UBA2242; family JAFGTP01; genus JAFGTP01. The sequence goes on along the minus strand of CAYTLS010000455.1, from coordinate 2,968 downwards.
TCAAAAGACCAAAGAGAAACGTTTTCATGCCGTCAAATTTTTCTGATACCCTGGAGACAAACAGCTGGAAAATCATGATAAAATAACCGGTATGGGAAATGGTCTCCCCCAGCAGTTTACGGGTTCCGTCTTCACCAACCTCGGAGAGAAAATTCGCTAACCATGTACCAATTAATGGCAAGGCGCTGACATTTGAGTAAAGAGCGGCAGTATCCAGATTTTCGTCAATAAAAATCGCACATAGATTGAAAAAAGACCAGAAAGGACACCAGAAAAAAACACCCAGTAAAACTAAAAAGACAGAAAACTTTCTGTCTGAGAGTACGGTTTTGATATCCCTCATTTTATCCTTGAGCGATACCTCCTTGTTTTCCCGTTCCGGTTCTTTGTAAAAAAGGATCGTCACCAATAAAGCCACGCCAATTGTTATCGCCGCGGCAATGAATGCATAATTCCATGAAATCGCTCTTAATTTTCCCATGACCAGAGGGCCGATAGAAGCCCCAACGTTAACCATGGCGTAAAAAATTCCAAAACCGATGGTCTTGTTGGAGCCATCCGTTATTGCCCTGACAGTTCCGGAGATCAATGGTTTAAAAATTCCCGCCGCCAGACCGATCGAGAGCATCGTTAGCGCAATACCGGAAAAGGACTTTGTGAATATCAGCAATAGTATTGACGGAATATAAGCAAGATAAGATACAATCAACACTTTTTTGAAGCCGTACTTATCTGCAAACGTACCGGAAATTAATGGAACAGTATAGGAAAAGATTAAAAAGATCGTCTGAATTATTCCTAACTCACCACGGGAATACCCCAAATGGTTCATGTAAATACCAAACCCCATATAGATGCCGTAGTAAGCAAATCTCTCTAAAAGTTCTAAAAAATTAGCCACCCAGAAAACAGGTTGAAACGGTGTTCTTTTTTCCATATTACCCTCTTCGTTAATGGTTTAAAATTTAATGGAGAAATAATAAGTGATAGGATATGTAAATCCAAATGGTTTTTTAATTTTTCGTTTAATAGATCTTTCATTTTTAAAAAATTTGGTAATTCCCTAAATTTGCCCTTTAAAATATTGAATGATTGGAGAAATATATGTCCCTGGATTTAGGCTGTATCAAAGCAGTTATTTTTGATTTTGATGGTGTAGTTGTTAATTCCGAACCCTTTTACGAAGAAGCAATTGTCGATGTTTTTCATGAAAACAATATTGTAATTCCCAGGGAAGACTGGCAGGATTTTAAAGGCATGGCTGATAAAGAATTTTTCCCGCTCATGGTTACCCGCTACAATTTTCAGGGAGATACGGAAATACTGAAGGAAGAGATATACACAAGAATGAAAAAAAAACTGGTGGCTCTATCCTATATTGATGGCTTTCAGTTATTTTTCCGTAAAATCATCCATCAATATCCCGTTGGATTGGTCACTTCCACTTCCAGGCAACACATTCAATGGCTCACAGAAAACACTCAAATCGATGACCTGTTCGACCTGAAAATAACTGCATCCGACGTAAAAAATACCAAGCCACATCCTGAGCCGTTTTTACGCATGGCTGAGCAATTGGTCATTGCCCCTGCCAATATTGTAGTTATTGAAGATTCCATAAACGGCCTGAAAGCCGCCCAAAAGGCCGGCATGCAAACAATTGCTTTGCTGACGACCTTTAGCAAAAATGAAGTTAGTTTTGCCGATGCAGTCGCCAGCAACTATAAAGAACTATCAAGAATTTTTCAATTTCAGCTTTAACGGAATATTTTCAGGCCCTTAAATCTATATTTTGGATGAATATCTAATTTATTAAAAATTGGCCCCTGTTTTTCCAATTCGGGAAATCCGTCTTCAGAAAAATGTAAGGCCATAATCATTTCAATATTGTCAATTGCCCCCTCATCAAATCCCATTAGTTCTTCGAACATCTGATAACATCCATTACCATCATATTGATTATCACAAAAATCATTCTGCATTTTCAATATCAATATACCATTTTTTAATTCATAATCCATCTCAGTCATTAATGAATCCTCTTGGATAACAAATTTATCATCATTAATGGTCCAGGTTCCGGTTTCAGGGACATCTCCACCCATATAATTCATTGTCCAGGTTCCATTTTCTTTGATCTCAAAAATAGTTTGATCAGAGACCCCTTCAAAAAAGGCAAAGAATTCAATCTCCTCAGGTTCATTGGCTTTAATATTGATCGTTGGACTGCGCAATTCACCACTGACTTGTATCGTTGCTGCTGAATCAATTTCCCATGTTTGCATATCATATTTATACATTGTTAATGGGTTGACTGTCAAAGATCTGGTGTCTTCATCAAAAGAATAGTCCGGATTTTCTGCTTCAAAATAAATATAATCTGCAACACTGCTATCCATAGCTGTCAGCGTGGCATAATTCTCTTCCAGTACCAAAGAAACAACTTCATATACCTCACCGGTAAAGTAATTCTGCGAGCTTACTAAAATTTCATCAAAAAAGGCACTGATATACTTGAGTTCGGCATTCAGCTCGCCGGTAATAGTGATAGCGCCAATGCCTTCAGAATTGATATCAAAAACAGTCTGATCTACATTTGTTGTAATTATTACTTTCATCTCAGTTTCTGTTGAATACCAGGTTCCGATCAGATCATTTTTATCAATTTCAGAATCATCCTTTTCCAATACTTTACAATTTACCGTCAATAATAATGCAATACCTAAACCAACAAGTAATTTTTGCATAATCCAACTTCCTTCATTTTAAGAATTAATTAAAGCAGACACCAAAATTTTAGTTATAAGAACCCCTTTTTAATAATATTGTAACATTACATATGAATTATTTTAAAAGCAAAATAAATAATTTTAAATATAATCGAGTGGGGTAAAGTAGAGATTATTTCCAAACTCTACTTTATCCCTCTCACAGAACCGTGCTTACGGGTCTCGTACACGGCTCCTGT
>CAYTLS010000454.1:0-3136 GCA_964438745.1 uncultured bacterium | reverse complement strand
CCTGAGTAGTTACTTTCATTTTAACTTCACCCAACTCACTGTCCGGTCAAGAACAAATCCCAGTTTCTGTACCAAATTTATTGATGGAAAATTCTCAGGGACAATATTGCAGAAAACCGGTTGATTATTGGCGCGGCGTTGCCGGATCAGACTGAGCAGCACCTGTTCGCCAAGTCCTTGTTTGCGAAAATCAGGTAGCACATGAAGAAATCCCAGGGCGCCATCATCGTGGGTAAAACCCCAGGCCACCAGTTTATCATCTTTCAGAATACCGGCTGAAATATCTCGCTGTAAGCGGTCTCTGATATAATTTATAGAAGTGAATTTTTTATAATTGGAATGGGTGAATATAAAATCAGACCGGGATTTGTTCAGTGAAAAAATTTCTTCTTTGGGCACCGGAATTTTTATCGCGTCTTTTAGAATATACCGATTGGTTTTCATTATCCAGTCTGGCTTTCCATATTTCAGAATAAGGGGTATCATCCATTCCTCAACAGAATAATAATAGTTGGTTTTGCTGTGAAAATCCTTTAAAAGGTGTTGGAGTTCTAATTTTGAAGATGAAATCAGGTGTGCCCACATATGGTCACTTTGCCCGAAGATGATGGCGGAATTCCCATGGATATTAAATTCATTGACCGGATAATTGGTAAAGAATCCGCGGGTGGCTATGGTTTGTTGCGGTTCATTATTTAATAGTTTTTTAAGATGGTTATTCATCATTACGTCAATCATCTAAATTTAGCAGGGAATTGAATTCCACAATTTTCAATATAACTTAAAAGGCGGATTATAAATCCGCTCGCTTGTTATTTAAAATCAAATATTTTTCTTATTGATAAATTTATTGATTTTTATAAAAATTTTCTCTTTTTTATCATCAAATTTTGCTGCATTAGCAACATTAATGATTTTAATTATTTTGACGCCGCCTGCGGTTAAAATATTTTTTACAGATTTAATGGCGCCCCGGCTTTGGGAAGGCAATTGGTTAAAGGGAAAAGGGGCTGATGAGGCTGTGACCAGGATCGCCTGTGTTCCTTTTTGGTTTTTTCGAATGGTCATACCGTCAATATATTCAAAAGTTGGTACACAGCGGTCAAAAAGAGTTTTCAGTGGTCCCGGCATATTGCCCCAGTAGGTGGGAAAGCCGATGATCAGCAGATCAGTGTCATCAATTTTTTTGGCGATATCATGGGCGGCATCGTGGGGGAGAACGCAAGTCTTATCTGGCCGGCATTTCAGGCAGCCAATGCAGGGCTTGATTTCCTGATTATGAATGTGAAGGTTTTCCACTTCATGGCGATTCTCTAGTTGTGTTAAAAAATAATCAAGAATTTGTGACGTGACGCCTTGTTTACGGGGGCTGCCGTGAAGGATTAAGATCTTCATAGATTACATTCCTTTTTTAGTTCGTTATAATGATTCCCAAAAAGATTGTCTAATAGTTAAATTTGGGACATAGTCTAAAGTCTACTAATGATTTTTCTGGTCTTATTCTGAAATCTATATTGGAATAACACCATATTTCAGTTAGATGAATTATCAAACACTCAAAGCATTAGGGAGTTACTTCAACAAATTTTTGTGTATTTGTGAAAAACAATCTTTTTTAAGAATTGCTACAAATATCAACTATCACGTAAATTATAAAATGTTGCAGGGAATTTATTTGCTATATATCACAATAACAAATAATGCTTTCGAAACCAGCATTACACAATTTTAAAATTGATCTCGTCGGCCCAATTAAATTTTCCCGTATCTTCCTGCCATTGCGGCCAATGCCCGCACCAATCAGGAGTATTGCAATTTCGGACTCTTTCCATGGGATAATAGGGCTTTATGTCAAGAATTGGTGAATCTTCTACTGCATCAATAAATGGAATTTGTATTTCACCTTTCTCAAAATTAATCCTATTAACTCTCACTGTGCTGATCATAATGGGATTAGGACGGGCCGGGGACCGGGTTGCAAAAACACCTATTTTATCAGGTCCATTTTTGAACAGTTTATCAGCGATTAACCGGTTTCTGTGCCTGGGATGGTCGGTCAGATGTGCCCACAAGAGTATTTGTAAATGGCTGTATCCTTCAATATTCTTCAAACCACTTTTGTATTTATCTTCTAATTTAAGAACAATAGTTTTGTTATCTTTTATAATTTTTCCAATTGACTGAATTTTCATTATTTTCTCACGTTCTAATTACCAAATCAAAAAGTCTTACTGAGTCCGCTGAGGAGTATGGGGTACTTTAGGGCAGACGGACTCAGGTTTGACTTTCTTTCTGCTCCCATGGAGCAGTGTGGTTTCTTGTGCATTTATCGGAGGTTTGTAACTATAAAAATAAAGGCGACATCATGGGCATATTTCGCAGCTTTGCCTTTTTGATATTTTTGTGAAACCATATCGCAATTAATATGAAAGCTGCAGGCGATCCGATTATCCAAACCATGCTGGTTGCAATAAAAAGGGTCATGCTGGCATCAAACATCGTATGTGCAATCTGGCCGATAACTGTCAATATTTGGGCAAAAAGCAGCCAGCGAATCCATTTTTCCAGTTTACCATTCTTAAAAATAAAACCGGCAAAAAAGGAGGAGAGCGCCATATATACATAGGAATTAGCCAACGCGTTAAAAATGGAGTTTGGATTGTCAGGCAAAAACATTTCAATTCCCCCTGTTTCACCGGCTGCCAGGCTCATGCGTACTGACACTGCCTGTATATTATAGTTGATACTTGCCATGGTGGCATAAATGATACCGATTGAAAGGGCAATCAGGCTCCAAAGTCTTTTATCTTCGTCGATAAATCGATGTAAACAGGCCAGCATAATAATGTAGGTTATTGCCAGTAACAATGAAGGATAGATATAAGTCATCCGTAAAATATCAAAGGCTTTTGTGTAAGCTTCGATATTTTTCCAGTCGGGTACATTGACAAACATATCCTTCAGATTAAACGTGATAAACCAAATAATAGCAAACAGAGCAGATAAATAGGCGCTCCATATACCAACTTTAATCTCTTTTTTCTTCACATCCTTACCTCTCTATTTTTAGTTAGTTGTAATCACTTTGATTCCTGCGCGATTTCCGCTAGCAATGACAAATAATTTTCACCTAATA
>CAYTLS010000453.1:0-3140 GCA_964438745.1 uncultured bacterium | reverse complement strand
ATAAAGGTTAATAAAAATAAAATTACAATTCGAAATAATAATAAGCGTTTCATAGGCATCACTTTATGATTATATTTTGACGTTTATATTCGCCACTCTTGATCTTGTCCAAAATGGTTTTTAATTCTTCAATACTGATCCGCTGATTTCCCAGTAATACTTCCCCGGACATCTGATAATCTTCCAATTCCTGCAAAAAATCATCAATTTCATCCATTCCGATACCCAGTTGCATGATAAAATCATTGACCATTTTTTGGCCTTCTTCAACAGCAGCAATACCCCCCTGGGACTCGGCAATATGAAACAAGTATATGGAGCTGAAAACCGTTTCGAAGCCAGCAGTTGTCGGAAATACTTTTTTTAATTGCCAAACATAGGTGTCCCCCTTTTGAAGCGGCTTCGCACCGGTTGCAGGATAAATGAAATTATTACGTGTCTCCTGTACGCCGCCGGCACCGGGAATAGCCGCCAGTTTTACAAAATTGTTATCATCAGGGAAAGGTAAAGAGGCTTCATCATCCAGCGCTTCCTGCAAAGAACTATGGCGGTTGCGGTCATATTCGGAAACACGGATATAAATACCGCATTCATCGCAATATTCTTCGTCATAACGCACCGGTTCAGTGTCCCATTGAAATATTGGATAGGTCGTAAAAATTTCCGCTTCATCTCCCAGTTCTCCGCCGGGTTTGATCAGTTCAAGATTTTCCGCCGGTACAATGGAGATCACTTTCTGGTCACCGGCCACCGCCATCCCATCCCGGTAAATATTGAGAGTGAAGGCGTAAATACCAATTGGCAATTCACCGGTTGCCAGCACAGTGTTCCGGATTTTTTCAAACTCACCTTCATCGATAAATTCTTCGGATTCAAATCCTTGCAAATCCACAGTTTCATCTTTCCCTTGATAATGGATCTCTTCCAGATTTTTATCAATATCAAGCGAGGTAATATTGACGGTTCCTAGAAAAGGAAAGGGCTTGGAGATGACATGGACCAGTGTGGTATTTTGCATGCCAAAAGCCGGTAGCGTAGCGGTCAGCAGCGCTTCCACCTTGATCATCGCCGGTTCATTATCCGGGGCATGATACGCCAGTGTATAATTGAAAAAATCAGGATTGTTGGCAGCTTTGTCAAAATCAAAATCAAGAATATTATAGGCCTGGAGATCATAAAAATAATTCCGGGTCAATGTTACCTGTGCTGTTAATAGGGAGGAAAAGACCAGCACAATTAAAAACAGAATAAATAGTAATTTTTTCATAGTTACATAACCTCAACCTGATTAAAATAATTCTAAGCAAAAAATATCATTTTTCCAATTATCATTGAATAATTATTTATCGGACAAACCACTGTACTATTGAAATATATTTTATTTCAAAGGGAAATATGTGATCGAGGTCACAAAAATCTTCAGACTTTGTAGAACGACCATCCTGGTCGTTTTACAGTTGTGAAAGCGACAGAAATGTTAACACTACAAAAAACTAACAAATAAACCCCATAGATGACATTACGCAAGCAAGTCCGTCAAAAGCCGGATTTTCAAATGCCTGCGCTACAGTCCATTACTTTCCACTTCCCGGAACACCCGCATAAAATTACCGCCCCATATCTTGAAAATATCCGCCTTGGAATACCCGCGCTTGACCAATTCTTTGGTGATTTTGCCCATTTCACTGACATCATAACAGTCTTTTAAGCCGCCGCCACCATCAAAATCTGTGCCGATTCCCACATAATCGATGCCAATTAAATCAACGATATGATCAATGTGATCCACAGCGTCGGATACCGTTGCCACGGGACCGGGCAATTCACGGTTAAAAGCATACCATTCATTACGGGCAATTTCTTTCTTATCCTCCTGTTAGTCACTGTAATCGGGGTATTTTTCACGCCAGGCCGCTTTCGCAGAATCATGTTCCGCGCTGGCTTCCAGATCATCTTTGACATACTGAGAGAGAATGCACATCTGGATCACACCGCCATTCTCTTTGAGTTTCAGCAGCATATCATCAGTCATATTACGGGGATTATCAGCAATCGCCCTGGAACAGGAATGGGATGCGATTACCGGATCTTTTGACAATTCCACAACATCATAGAAAGCATCATCAGAGATATGGGAAACATCGATCATCATGCCAACATCATTCATCCGCCTGACCACCTGTTCACCAAATTCTGATAATCCGCCATGTTCAACACTATCAGTGGAAGAATCACATATATCATTATTTTTGGTATGACAAAGGGTGATATAGCGTACGCCCCTATTAAAATATTCATTGACAAGATGGATATCATTTCCCAATCCGTAACCGTTTTCAATTCCGATATAAATGGCGCGTTTGCCTTCTTTTTCAAGTTGGTATGCATCGTCAGGGGTGGTAGCAATCTCTGCCAGTTCTTTATTCCTGTTGACGACAGCATAGATCGAATCTATTATGTCATGGGCTTTGATGACGGCTTGCTCAAGCGAATATTCATCTCTTTTGCCTTGCCCAAGGAAAGCCGCGAAAAACTGAGCATCCAGACCGCCTTCTTTCATCCTGACGAAATCCACTTTACTGCCTGTTTTGTAAGGATTATGGCGGACACCGGGATCAAAATTTCCCCGCATGAATCGCATGGGCGTATCGCAATGAGTATCAATGGTTAATGCCTGTTGGTGTATTTTTACTGCTTCTGTAAGATTTTGTTGAGCGCAGGAAGAAATGATAATCAAACCTGCTATGATAAATAAAAATATTTTCCTCATCGATAGTCCCCTCTTTAAAAAATTTTTGCAACTGAAATAATAAGAAAATGAGGACTTAAAAACAAGCAGATTTTATTTCACCTTCCCCGTCCGGTCAAAATTAATGACTCCACCCTTTTTATAATCGTTGCCTTCGAATTTGTAATCTTTCGCTAATTTACATTTTTTAATTTCTCCGCTTTCATAGAGTTGCACATTTACCAACAGACTGGCTTCACATGGAATCCCATTGACCATTATATCATTGGGCGGATAGAAACTTCGTAACTTGCCGCTATCATAAAAGCCGGTGTGAGTGCCTTTATACCCACCGGAACCCCCGCATAAATATCCCTGGACGCTGTAATCATAAGGAAAGGCACAGACATAG
>CAYTLS010000452.1:0-3144 GCA_964438745.1 uncultured bacterium | reverse complement strand
CGTGAGCGCACCACCCAGGGCAAACCGGTGCCGGCATAGGCAAGATTTACATTGCCGTGGTTGTAGCCCGGCCAGTCATAGATCGCGCCTTCGCCATCATAAGAGGGATAGCCCGGCGTATTGCGGTCACCATAAGGATCATTTACCACAATAGAATGTTTGTTTTCAACAATACCGCGACCCAGAACCAAATGTCCGCCGCCGGTGAGCCAGACACACAAAGAATAAGGATGGCCGGCAGCAATATCATTGACAGCGTCATTCCATTTACCATGGGCGTTCCAACTCTGATCACCGGTAAGACCGTGCTTTTCATGATATTTCAACATGCGGGAATTAGGGCTGCCACCGGTGCCCCACATATAACCGTAGCCGCCGTAGCCACGTTTATTTCCATTGGGTGAAGAACTGTCATCAAAAAGCCATTCATTATATTGATATTGTTCACAGACATAACGGCCCCAATTATTGGTATGAGGTTGAGGATAGGAACAGTGGGTTTCCCATTTGGGTAATAATTTATACCAGGCCAGCACCATGGCTGAAGTAGTCGGCGCGCAGGCATAATAGCCCCAAAACCAGTTCGGCACATCATATACCTGGTGAATGTAAGGGATATTAAGATCGGATTGCAGGGTGGGTTTGTTATCAAAATTTTTATAAATGAGAGGAACCCGTTCTTTTGTTCTTTGAAAAAAGGAGGATGCTTTTTTATTCAAGATATTTGCTGTTGAAAGTGTTTCAATGGTATTGGTGTTTTTAGTATTATAAAAGATCTTTTTGTCAAAGCGATCAACTGTCGGATCAACTTCCATTTTATTATTGGTGAAAGTCAGCTGTTCCAGACTTGTTCCATCCTTTTGAATACGATAAAGATCTGTATTAATCAATTGCATCTGCCGGATTTCTTTTTTGTAAAATAGAATAGATTCATTGTCCTGCCACTGTGGCGCGTGACCTTTTGTAAGGGGTATCAGCTTATTCTCTGCTATTTTATAAACACATAATTCTCCGTCAAATCGTATAATCAACAGAGATTTCCCATCAGGTGACCATTGGGGATAATAATAACCATAAACAGAGTCTGTTATTTGTATGCGTTCCCGGGTTTCCAGGTTCAACAGATGAAGTTGATCATCGTTATCATTAAAAGCAACCGTTTTGCCATTCGGTGATAAGGGCGCCAAATTACAGTAATTACCCAGGTCAAATTTCCTGCCATCGGATAAATGCAGTGAATCGCCAATGGTAAAGGCGATCAATCCCTCATTAGAAAAACTAACCTGACCGGCAAGTTCAACCGGGTCATGGAGCGGAGTGATTGTTTTTGAAGCGAGATCAAAAATTGCCGGCGTTTCCCGGTGACGATGATCAATAGTTTTAATTCCGATTGATTTTTGGTCATGAGCTATGGAGAAAAAGTTGCCACAGCCACGGGCTGTCAGTAAGGTATCAATATTTTGTGAAGCAACAAGGTAAAGCCTGTGCTTAAGATTATCCGTTGCAACAACACCTTTATTTATGGGAGCCAGTGAAGTAAAATAAAAATTTTCCATGGGTACCGTTTTTTGGGCGAAGCTGATGCTAATAAAAACCGTCAGGATAGTAAAATATTTTGCTAATTTCATCATTTGCCTTTTGTAACTTATTGATTTACAGCGAAGTAAATATAATAAAAATTCCTGCTGAAATACCACGTATTTCTTTTTTTGGTAAAAATTGAGAAATATTAATTGCACTTATTAACAGTGTTAATTAAATTAATACTGTTAAAACAATCTATTAATAAGGATCTATATGGACAGAAAAGAAATTCAGGAGCAGCGAATGAAACAATATTTCATTCAGGCAACAAAAGAAATATTACGGAGTGAAGGATTAAAAAATGTCAGTGTTCGTAATATTGCCGAAAAAGCCGGTTACTCTTATGCGACCTTATACAACTATTTCAAAGATGCCAAAGATCTGGTATTTGAATGCGTCAGGGATTTTCAGCAGGAATGCCGGGAATTTATCGAATCGGAAATTGACGGTGCCAACGAAGGAACAGAGAGAATCCGCAGCATTAATCTGGCCTATGTAAAATATTTCGTGCAATATCCCGGAATTTTTGAGTTATTCTACCTGGAAAAAACCTCCGATCTGGCGCATAAGCAACCGACTGTACAAATGATCAATAATTTTTTAGATCATGTGACAGATAAAGATTGGCAGATTGCAATCGCGCAACAAAAAATCGAAAAAGAAGGGGTGAGTCTGCTACAGACTCAAATTAAGTTTTTTATAGTCGGCCTCCTGGTTTCCTATATAAACCGACGTCTGGAGGTTGATTACCCGGAAATCATGACAATGGTTGATAATCATTTAAGTTACCTTTTAGAGTTATGATGAATTTTAAAAATCAGGTTTGGAAAAGAAACTGGCATAAAAATTGATTATTTAACAGAAAATAATAACTGGGAGATTAAATATGTTTTTGTCATTTTTTCTTTTTATTCTAGGTGTAATCGTCGGATTTGGTTTTCTGGCCATCATTGCCAGTTCAAAACAGGCTGATCTGTGGGCCGCGGTAAAACTTGCCGCTTACAAAGAGGATTCTACCCTCTGTAAGGAATTAATACAGAATAACCACGGTTAATATTTCAATTATTGGTTTAACACTCTTCTTAACAAGTGAATAAAATTTATTCACTTGTTTTTTTTTAATTTCAGCCATATTTTATATTCATTAATTGGCATAGACCTCAGATTAATTGAATATGAATATTTATAATTTATTTAAATTACAAACTTTACCCCTGCTTTTTATGGTAACCTTTCTGTCTGCTAAAAATTACAGCCAGGCAGAGATTACCACTGAGTTCCCGTCCAGCAATGAAATGATTATCCATTTTTCACTGGATTCCATTGAAAACCGGATATTAACTCAAAATCAGGCTAGTTTTTCTTATATCGAAATTGCCGGATTGGGAAGTGTCAATATACCGGGGCAACCAAAACTTCCGGTAGTAGCAAAAAACCTGAACGCATACCCTAAACACATTCAATACAGGATTAACATTAAAGAAACCGAACAGCTAATTTTGCCTTATGAAGTTATTGCATTTCAGGACTTTGCTAAAGGCCAACAAATGATGACGGGGA
>CAYTLS010000451.1:0-3151 GCA_964438745.1 uncultured bacterium | reverse complement strand
ACCAGGGAGCCGATTGCACCGGAATCCATTCGCCGGTAAGGTGAGGCCGGAATGCCCCCTTTCTTCCTGATATCAGATATATTATCAATGCTCCGAAAAACAGACTGCTCAAAATCATCAGCCAATTCCAGAGTTTCCGCTGCTTTTTCCTGCTGATCATGATTTTTTAGAGTTTTAGCAATGGCTTTAAGCCCGGCAATACTCCAAAAATCATCCCAGTAGAAATAATCATTAGGCCCCAGGTGTTCAGCACTAAAACCAGGAGGCAATAATCCATCATGAGGCTTACCCGGTGCATTTATCCGTTTCTTTTTGATCCATTTGATTGCTTTATTTATCGCTTTTAGCCAATCTTTAGTTAATTTTTTTCCGGTTAGTTCCTGAAACCGCGCAATTATCCAAAGCGTCTGCCCATTGGAGTCCCATTCCCCTTCCTGGGACTGAAAGTAACCATTCATTTTTTGAAGATTAAAGAAATCCTCCAGTAGGCGTTCTGCCCGATCTGTGCAGCCAATGACCAACAATGTATTAATCATGTAAGCCGCGTCTCTGATCCAAAACCGGTTGTATGTATAGGGCCCGGGAACAACTTTATCTGCTGATAAGAGAACCATGCTTCGAATAGCGGCATTATATAAAAATTGAATTTTATCATCAGGCACTGACAATTTTGCTGTGGATTCTATTAACTCAGGCCAATTATTAGTGATGGATTTTTTATTTTTAATATTTTGGTTTTGCAATTCTTCCTGTAATTGAATTCTGAGAGTGATATCTTTCTGGTTTTCGGGTTCAATATCAAAAATCATCGCTGCTGTAGCCATACCAACGGTACATTCCACATTGGAATCCTTTTGCGCTTCCTGAATTTTATGCAATACATCACCGTGATAATAATCGGAAAACAGGACTTTACCAGGGTATTCACCGGGGATAATTTCCGTATCTTCATTGACAATCAATCTTTGTTGATTATCATCCCATTTGATAGTTTCAACAAACTGAACCCCTTCCGGATTATATGGCCGAACCGTTGCTACCAGGTATGCAGATTCATCTGATGAGGCTTTCAGGTTTATTTTAATTTCCGGTGCACCTTCGTCAGCCATAACTTCAGCTGTCGTTACCAGGTTCATATCCAAATGACTGGAAAAAGTTTTAACCACGAGATTGTTTTCTAATATTAGTTTTTGATCAGCGTGTTTTAATTTTGATGGAATCAAACGGTTTCCGGATTTTTTGACGATCCAAAAATCCAAAGACCAGCCATCATGGAGCGGGGTTACCATTCCACGGGGATCAACAATCGGATAAAGCGGTAAGTCCGGTAGTCCGACAGCTGTCCAGTTCCGGTGTGTCATATTGATGTGGCTAAAGGAAAAACCTCTGGGTATAAAGGAGGGATCATTGGGATTAAACTGCTTTTCCACCCAAAAGGGCCACACCCAATCCAGGTTGTACTGTATCGCTTTGGTATTGATCAACCCGCGGGCGTGAAATAATATACCGGCCCGCAATAATTCGATTGGCTCCTGCACCTCAGAAGGTTGAGAAAACCGTCGTAATTTCGCCAGAAAATTGACCGGATCTATAATTCCAAATCGTTTTGCCGACCGTTTTATAAAAAAACGCCAGGGTAAAAATTTTTTCAGCATAAGTATTCCTCAATAGTTTTATTCATTGTTCTAATAATAGAATATAAAAGAATTGAGGGAATTACAAATTTGTGAACAGGAAAAATAAGGATATAGAAAAAACATTTGTACTATGAGTTATCCAGAAATTGATTTACTAACAATGAATTGCTTTTGTTATTATGAATAAAACAATAGAATAGGATCACGGAAATGTATTCCGCAGGTGTTAGCTTTTACAACAAATTGCGGATTAGAAATCCGCGCTTCAGAAATGATTAGGCTAATTCTATCTTTTTCTCAATTTTACTACCCGCTTTACAATCGGCGGATGTGAAGCAAAATAGGAAAATAGATTAGGACGTTTTTTGGATTGATTTTCAAGACGCAGTAGTAAGTTGGCCGCTTTTTGATTATTATAACCAGCCGCTATCATCAACGCCGCGCCACCGGCATCAGCCTCAAATTCATTGTCCCGGGAGTAGTTGCTGTTCATAAATTGGCCCAAAACCTGTTTGGATATAGCGCCCATCTTAGTGTATTTGCTCAGCACCACATTTAATATCTTTGTTCCATACCCATTATAAATCCGCTGAATTGGATGATTGAGAACCACATGCATCATCTCATGAGCCAGCACAAAGGCAAGTTCATCGGGCTCATCCTTGATTTGATCCAATAGTCCATAGGTAATAAATATAAACCCACCGGGCAATGCGTAGGCATTTACATCTTTAGTATAATGAATATAAAAATGAAACTTCCGTTTTTTGTTTTTCAATGGATATTCCAATTCTTTGCCAACATTTAGCAATAACTCATTCAGGTCAGGATTAGTGTCGATGGAAATGTCTGTGATCAGATCCCGGGCAAGATTTTTTCCGAGAATGTATTCCGCTTCGATCGCTTCATTTTCAGTGCCGGCAGAGGATCTCCAATACCATCTGCCGCGATTGTAGAGTTCACCGGTTTTTCGGCCGATTTTTTTAAAAAATTCTTCCATGGAGAAAATATACTTCTGCCCGGCTCAAATAACAATGGATTTGTATTACCATTGTAGAACGAATTTCTCCTAGATCCGGCTTTTGACGGACATATTCGTTTTTGATTTTATCCCGGCAGGGAAAAATCAATACAAATATATGCTACGTAGTGTGCAAAACTACCGGATCCCAATCCGGAAGCAATTCAATTTTTGGGATCGACTCAAAAATTGAATAAGCGAAACGGATTTTCGCTCTACATTTTGTAGAACGATCTTCCAGATCGTTTAATGTCGGTCGCGAATGGGGTACTGTTGCTGTTACAATTACAGTAGATAAATATAGTTATCCAATATATAGGTTTAAAAAGGAAAAAATTTAAAAAATATTTTTATGAATATTGCAGGTTTAAACCGCTAAAACCGTTACAGTGATGATTTTTTTAGTTCACCAACTGACCCCGTGGAATAATTTTAAAATTCACAGGTTAAAAAGTTGGTGATTAATAACAATTTAAAATACTAAATATCATCC
>CAYTLS010000450.1:0-3151 GCA_964438745.1 uncultured bacterium | reverse complement strand
CATATTTTTTTGTTCCGTAATATCGCGTCCGGTACCGATTATGGATACAATATTCCCGTGCTTATCTAAAATCGCCTGATCAGACCAGGCCAGCCAGCGCCAGCCAAATTTAGTTTTGGCCCGCTGTTCGATATAACAATAATTTGGCGGTTGTTTCAGCTGTTCCATTTCTTTAATCGTGGCTGCCAAATCATCTTGATGAACCAGCGGCGTGAACCGGTGCCCAATCAAGTCGGATTTTGATTTGCCAAACAGATCACAATAGCTCTCACTGACAAATTCAAATTTATTATCCCCATCAATCTTTACCATCAGATCTTTTTGATAATTCACCAGTGTTTTATATTCTTTGTTAATTTGGTGCAGTTTATCTTCGGTTTGCTCTTTTTTACGAATTTCACGTATTAATAAAATTATGAATAACAACAAAATTCCAATAAATACCAGAACACTCAAAAAATAGTATTTATATTTTGCAAAAATTGTAATTGGTTTGTTGATAAAAATAGTTTCCACAGGTAACAAGTCCGGGGCATATCCATTCTTTTGTAGCAGGGTATAATCAAACATGTAAACATTCGGGCTTTCTGCTACAATAAATTTTTGTTGGTCGGCGGGCTTATTGAGTTTATCAATCATAATCCGTCCGGCTTCTGCCGCCTGGTATACGTGGCATACCACTTTTCCGCCAACCACTCCCTCACCAATACCATGGGCATAGACATGAAAGATTGGCGCTCTGGTGGCCTGTCGAATGCTGGCAAGTTTATCATAAAACTCTTTTGAGTTTCCTTTTTTGTCGCCATAAGCAGATAGCAGAAAAAGAGCGGAATTATCTTCAATTCGCGATAATTGCGCCATTAATTCATCATAACTCAATTCACTCATGGAAAGATTGGTAAATTCAACTTCCGGAAAAAACTTTTTTTGCTGATTAAATTCAGCCAGGTCAGCGCGGCCGGTTGTTGTCTGGTCGCTGATAACATAAATATGGTTTAAGTTTTTTTCTAATTTTGTGATTACATCCAGGGTGCTTTTGATGGAAATATGTTCTATTACTCCGGATATCAGGGGATCTTCGTGGTACTTGCTGATTATTTCTTTATTATTGATACCACAAAATACGATTGGAGTATTGGGAAACAACGTGTCCCTGTATTGAATTGCAAAATTAAACGCATTGTCATCGCAGACCAACAGGCCGTCATAGTCTGGTAATTTTGATAGTTTATATTTGAGATAAGTATAGAATAAGGTCTCATTCCGGTCATCCCAAAAGCGTTTTGAGTCCATAAACTCCAGATCCCATTTAATTCCAGCCGGCTTAAATACTGATTCAAGACCTTCAACTTGTCGGAAAAAAGTCGGAAAACCGGGGCTGTAAGCGCTGATCACCAGAACCCGTTTGTTATCAACCTCCTTTTCCCCAAAACAACAGGTGATGATAATAAATAAAAGCAGAATAATTCTGAATATGTTTGTTAAAATATTTTGATGATTATTGCCATTATCATGATTGACAAGTCTGTTCACAACGAATCCCTTCCGCCAGCTGATTTTAATGCTTTCTATAAAAAATACTATTCCCGAAACATATATGCAATCTCAGGAATAATTTAATAATTCAACAATCTTCGCCAAAAACTCCTCATTGGTGAAGGGTTTTGATAAAAAATGGAGTCCTTTATCTTTGAATATTTTTTCCTGCACACTTTCTCCGGTATATCCGCTGATCATCAAAAGCTGCGTGTTGCCTTGTCTGATATTGAGTTTTTCAATCAACTCCAACCCATTGATATCAGGCAGGATGACATCAGAAATGACCAGGTCAATTGTATCCTTTTCCTGTTTCCAAAGGGTTTCAGCAGCCGCGCCGCTATCCGCTGTCAATACGGTAAATTTTCTATCGGTCAACAGTGTTTTGCAGAATTTCAGAACCCTGGGGTTATCTTCAATAATTAATATTTTTGCATCTATATTTTTTAATTTAATCGCCTTTTGTTCAGGCATTTCAAAAGTATGTTCTTCTGTGGGGCTGGCTACGGGAAAATATATTCTGAATACAGTGCCGTGATCCGGCTCAGAATAGACATTGATCCAGCCGCCGTGTTTTTTGACAATTCCGTAAACAACCGACAAACCAAGCCCGGTTCCCCGGCCAACCTCTTTGGTGGTGAAAAACGGATCAAAAATCTTATCCACAATAGCCTTGTCAATGCCGCAGCCAAAATCCTCAACAGTTAAAACCACAAAATCTCCCGGTCGGGAATATTGCACTTGATCAGCGGTTTCGGCATTGATATGGAGCCATCCGGTGGTAATATGAAAACGTCCGCCAGCGGGCATCGCGTCCCGTGCATTGGCGGTTAAATTCAGGAGTAATTGCTCAATATTACTTTTGTCTGCACGGATTGCCGGCATATTTTCAGACAGGGACAGGCTTATTAGAATATTCTCGCCAATTAAACGCTGCAGAATCTTTCTTAAATCCGTCAGGCAAGAATTTAGATTCAAAGGTTGAAAATCCATGGCCTCTTTACGACTAAAGATCAGCATTTTTTTAGTCAGTTCCGCCGCCTGCTGTGAGGCCTTGATGATCTCTTCCACAAGGTCCTCTTTTTCACCCTCACGCCCTAATTTATAATTTAAAAAATCCGCATTACCCATGATGACTGTCAGCAGATTGTTAAAGTCATGAGCGATGCCGGCCGCCAGATTGCCAATGGATTCCAGTTTCTGTGATTGTATCAATTGTTCCTGGATTTTATTTTTTTCAACCTCTGTCAAATAATTCTTGATGACATTGCCGAAAATATTTTTGGCCACTGTCAACAGATTGTGATCAAATTCAGGGATTTTTTGTCCCCGCTCTTTTCGGGCGCCAATCATCCCGACAGATTGTGATTCGATTGTCAAAGGTAATATAAAAAATTCACCCTTAATTTCGCCAACGGTCTGCATGGTGTTCAGACCGGAAATATCAGTCAGAAAAAAATGATTAGGGTGTTTATCGCTATTCTCCTGCAGAGGAATAGAATGAGGGCTAATGCTAAGAATATCTTTTTTAAAGGATTGATAGTGTTGTGGATTATACTCGCAAATGGCTTTGTAGCCCTGTTTATTTTTGGTAAATAAGGCGAAAAAGATATAG
>CAYTLS010000449.1:0-3153 GCA_964438745.1 uncultured bacterium | reverse complement strand
GTCAACAAATCAAAAAATTGAAATTGATTCAGAAATTGGAATAAAAAACGATTTGAATGGTGGCCCGAATATTGAACTAAAAACGACCAAAGATGACAACACCGCTTTGTCCTGGATAAATGCTTACGAATTAAAAGCTCACGTTGCTTCCGACGAATTCAAAAACTCCACTCCAAAATACCCCGAAAAGAAAAAGGAACTGGAAAAACTGGCGAATAGTTTAAATGAAAATGACAACCCGGTGCTGATGCTGGTGAAATTGAAAGAATAATCTTAAAAACAATTCAAAATGAAGAACTTATCCATTTTGCTCACACTGATTATTGTCTTATTTTCCTGGATACAAAAAAAGGGAGTAGATAATGTTGTTGATCTTACCTCAATTACTGCTCCCAGTGTTTCCAATTTATCAGAACTGGGATCAAAAATAACGTACATCCCACTCGAAACAAAAGCGAGTTGTGTGATAAACCGAATAGACAAGTTGATTTATGAAGACGGATCATATTTTTTAGGATCAATAAATAAACTTGCATTGCCTAAAGAAGGCAAACCTTATTATGCAGCAAAAAGCACTGAACTCTACCGAATTTCGAAAAATGGAGAATTTATCTGTCAGATAGGTCGCGAAGGAAGAGCTCCTTCTGAATACACAACGATTAAGGATTTTATGTATAATGAAAACAATAATACAATAGAAATTTTTTCTGGAAAAGAAATCAAAGAATTCACATTGGATGGGATATGGAAAAGAAATATAACTATTGAAAATAACCGTGTGGCATCGTTAGGTTATATCAACAGTCAGTTTCTTGGGTTTATCGATAATACAGCAGGTCAAAACGAATATAGCTTTGTTCTATTCGATATAAATGGCGAGATTGTAAACAGGTTTGAAAACAAGCATAAATTTACTGCAACTCAGGGTGTTTTTAACCCATATGAATGTATATTTTATCGGTACGACGGTGTTTTGCATTGTAAAGAACTTCTTTCTGATACTATTTTTTCCTTTGACAATGGGACTTTTATACCTAAGTATATTCTAAAGCAAGGTGAAGGGAAATTTACACTTGATGTAAGGGAAGACGAAAAATATTTTTATAATAACTTTAATAAAATTATTCTTCAAAGGAATTGTTTTGAAACAGAAAAATATCTTTTTTATCGTTACAGTTGGGAAAAAAAGGACACCTATTTAATTAAAAATAAATCAAATGGGACTCAGAATTTAATCGATAACGGGACAGGTCTGCTTAATGATTTGGATAATGGACCAAACTTTAAAATTCAAAATACTGTAACCGTCGATGGCGTTGAATACCTCGGCTCCTGGATTAATGCTGTTGAACTAAAAGCTCATGTTGATTCCAAAGCATTCAAAAGCTCTACTCCCAAATACCCGGAAAAGAAAAAAGAACTGGAACAGTTGGCCAACAGCCTAAATAAAAATGATAACCCGGTTTTGATGCTGGTGAAACTGAGATAAAAACCAAATATTAAACACATGAAAAATCAAACAAATCAAAATCAAATGCAAAAAAAATTCTGCCCAATAGTGAGAAAAATATTACTTGGCATCTTTCTTTTCTGTACCGCCTGTGAAAGTTCTCAAACTGATAACGATTCTTTAAAAATACTTGACATTACCGATTTAAGTAAAACAGAGGTTGTAAAAGCTTCTGATATAGATGTTGTGGATATTGAATACATTTCGCTGGAAACTGATACAAATAGTTTAATATCCTTCATAAGAAATATTAAATCAGATGATAATTCTTTGTACATCAGAACATCTGATGGCCTTTTACGATTTGATTTAAATGGAAAATTCATTTCAAAAATTGGGAAAAAAGGTAGAGGTCCACAGGAATATCAAATACTAATGGATTATTCAATTGGGGCTGATGGCAATATTTATATATTATCATTATTTCAGGAAAAGATTTTTATTTATACTCCAAAAGGTGATTTCGTGAGGACAATACCTGCCCCATTCACAACTTATTATATCGAATGCTTTGAGGATGGAATATTATGTTATAGTCTGGATCTTAGTGGATCAATGGAAAAGAATATTCATGCATTGGATTATAGCGGAAATATTTTAAAAGAATTTTCAAACAAGTACTTAATTGCCGATAGATTAGAACAGCAAGACACAATGCCACCACCTCCACCCCCAAACTTTGGTCTTATTCCACTGTTCCGAAATGAAGATAAGCTCTTTCTCAAAGAGTTTTATAGTGATACAGTATTCTTATTTAACCAAACAGATCTGGTTTTTGAACCCGCTTTTATATTGGATCGCGGAGGCCGGTTAATTACCTTAGAGGCTGAAATTAGTGGGTCTGAGAGCCGCCGTGCAGAATACATCGAGGATACGAAAATAATTCAGTTTGGAGATAAGGTTTATGCAGAATTTATTGATAGGGCAGCTGAATATACAAAATATGGTTTTTATGCATCATTTGACAAATCAAGACAATATTTGATGAGCATTGATGAGCACGGCATAATTAACGATATTGATGGTGGCCCATCTATTAGGATGAAAACACCATTAAATGGTAACACTGTTATTAGTTGGATCGATGCATTTGAGTTTATCGCTTTTGTCAATTCCGAAGCCTTCAAAAACTCCACCCCCAAATACCCCGAAAAGAAAAAAGAACTGGAAAAACTGGCCAGTAGTTTAAATGAAAATGACAACCCGGTGCTGATGTTGGTGAAACTAAAAGAAAAAAGTTGAACGATTGGATAACCTAAAAACAGTAATTATGAAATTAGCCTGTCTGTTCAAAGGAATTTTAAAAATCAGAATGTTACTTACCGCCATATTTATATTGGCCGGTTTTTCAGGTAGAAGCCAGAAAAGCGAAGAATTAATTACGGTAAATGTGTTGGATGTGAAACAGTCTGAACTGAATATTTCTCAAATCGCAGAAGATATAAAATATCTCCCTTTGGGAAATAATATCCCCATGTCAGAAATTGAACAAGTTATATATTTTGATGAGCAATATTTTGTAACTGACAAAAATGAAAAGTTTCTTCGATTTAATGAAAGCGGTAAACTCTTAAATCAAATAGGAAAAATTGGCAGAGGACCAGGTGAATACCAATCTGTCAGGGATTTTGTTGTTCATCAAA
>CAYTLS010000448.1:0-3154 GCA_964438745.1 uncultured bacterium | reverse complement strand
ATTTTAGCATTCACGAAGGTCGAAATGTTCTTTATGGCTGGGATACCTATTTCACCAATGCGGGTTTATTGTTGACAGATGATTATGCTGAATATGCCAAAAATGCGGCTGAAAATCAATTTGCTATGATCGATCAGGTTAATTTTGTACCCAATGCCAGCGAACCCTGGGCTTTGAACCGGGCGCAGATTCCCTATCTATCGATGATGGTTCGTGAGGTATATGACGCCGGTTTAGCCGATAAAAAATGGTTGCATCGCGCCTATTCTTACCTGCTGAAAGATTATAAATTCTGGACCGATGATTCAGAAAATGCAATGGAAGATCACATTACTGCAATTCCGGGATTACAAAGATATTATCACCATGCAACAGAAGCGGAATTGTTAATTGTTTACAGAAATGTCTCCGGTCGTTTTAATATGTCTGAGGATATTCCGAATGAAGATAAAAGAAGATTCGCGGTGCCCTGGTTGGCAGAAATCGAATCCGGAATGGACTTTACACCGAGGTTTGAGAATCGCTGTCATGAATTTGTAGCCGTAGATCTGAATGCGAATTTATACATGTATGAAATCAATTTCGCATGGATAGTGGAAGAATTAGGGTTGGAAAATCAGCCTGATTGGACTGCTAAGGCAAAAGACCGTCAAAATTTGTTGAATCAATATTGCTGGGATGAAGAGCGTGGCCTCTTCCTGGACTATAATTACATTACGAAAAAGCGATCAAAAGTCGCCAGTATCGCCACCTTTTATCCGCTTTGGGCAGGTATGGCCAGCGAAGAACAGGTCAAGAGAATTGTTGAAAATCTGCCTTTATTTGAATGGGAATATGGACCGACCATTTGTGAAAAAACAGAACAGGAATTATACTATCAGTGGGATTATCCGTCTGGTTGGCCACCGATCTATTTTCTGGTGGCAAAAGGTCTGGACAATTACGGTTACCAAAAAGATGCAAAGCGGATCGCTGCTAAATATTTGGATTTAGTAGCAAAAAATTTTACTGATCCTCAACCACAAAAATTTATATCGAAAAGAAATGGTGAAGAAATACGAACACCGGGTTATGTTTATGAAAAATATGATGTTGTCGATGGCATCATTTACGATGCGGAATATCCCAGCCGGCCCTTTCATGGCTGGTCCTATGGGGTGTTTGTCTGGTGTCTGGATTATTATCAAACAAATTAATCTCCGAGGTTTCTAAAACCTGGGAGATTTAATTATGAAGCAAGGAATAACAAATAGGGGAAAAGAAATGAACTTCAAAAAATTATTATTAACATTAGCAATCACATTGACTTTTTTACTCATCTGTCAATGCACAACTGAAGAGGAAATGGTGAGAGAACCCATGCCAGAATATGCAGAATTCGCGGAATTGCCAATTACGGCGATCCAACCACAGGGATGGCTGAAAACCTACCTGGAAAAACAAAAAGAAGGGCTCACAGGAAATCTGAAAAAAGTGGGGTATCCCTTTAATACTATTGGTTGGGCCGGGGACAGCATTCCGGAAAATCAGGGAACCGAAGAGTGGTGGCCCTATGAACAGGTGGCTTACTGGCTGGACGGTATGATTCGTCTGGGTTATTTGCTGGATGATCAGGAATTGATTAGTCGCGCCAGAAAAAGTTTTGATTATGTGCTGGCGCATGCCGATGAAGATGGATATTTGGGCCCCAAAGCAGCAAAAGCCAACCTGGAAGGTGATCGCTGGGTGCACGCTGTCTTTTTTCGCGCATTAATGGCCTATTATTCCGGCTCCGGAAAAACTGAAATCATTGATGCCCTGACAACCCATTTTCTCAATGATACACTGACCAATTTTGCGACCCGTGTCTCAATTAATGGTGAGACTGTGATGAAACTTTATGGGATTACCGGCGATCCGGCATTGCTGGAACTGGGGAAACGTATATACAAAAGCCCCAATGAAATGGCGCCAAACGCTTTCACATCGGATAAAAATTTGATGAAAGACGAAATGATGAACGAGCACGGTGTTACCTATAATGAACGGGCGAAAATGGGCGCTATTATGAGTATGTACACCGGCGATCAATCATTGCTAAAAATCTCTCAAAAAGCCTATGAAAAGATCGACAAGTATTATATGCTGATTGATGGTGTCAATGTATCTTCCGAGCAATTAAACCCCTTAACGGCCACTGAGAGTCACGAAACCTGTGATATTGCTGATTACACCTGGAGTATTGGTTATTTACTAATGGCCACCGGGAATGCCGATTACGCTGATAAAATTGAACGGGCAATATTCAATGCGGCCCCCGGTTCAGTGAAACCGGATTTTAATGCATTGCAGTATTTTTCATCGCCCAACCAGGTGGTGGCTGCCCAAAGCAGTTTTGCCAGGGACGGTGGTAATCGTCAATGTTTTGCGCCTAATTTCGCACCCCAGTGCTGTACCGGAAATATCAACCGGATTATGCCCAATTTCGCCGCCCGCATGTGGATGAAAGGCCAGGACAATGGTCTTGTGGCAACAATGTACGCCCCTTCAACGGTCACCTGCAAAGTCGGTAATTCCGGAAAAAAAGTAACCGTTCACGAAAAAACCCAATATCCCTTCAAAACAGAGATCGATTTTATATTTGAGATGGAATCATCTGTAAAATTTCCTTTTACCTTTCGAATTCCCGGTTGGGCAACCAAAGTTGATGTCAAGATCAATGGTGAAACCTATGCTGTCAACTCACAGCCCAAAAACTATGTGACCATTGACCGTAAATTTAATGATAAAGATAAAATTTCACTTACCTTCGGTAAAAAATTGAATCTTGTGGAAGGCCCGGATAATGGCGTCTCTCTTGAACGCGGTCCTTTGGTTTATGCATTGAAAATCGGTGAGGACTGGCAGATTGCAGAAGATAATAAATACAATTTTGAAGATTACCCTGCTTACAATGTTTACCCAACCACTGACTGGAATTACGCGCTCTGCTTATCTGGAAATAATCTTGACGACTTAGTGGAGGTTACCAAAAAGCCGATTCCAACTGATCCCTGGTCTGCTGAAAAGGCTCCCATTGAACTGTCCGTTCCAGCTAAAAAAATTAAAGGTTGGGATTTACAGAAAGTGACAGAAATGCAATCGGAAATCTGGGACGTTATTCGTGATCCCGAAA
>CAYTLS010000447.1:0-3157 GCA_964438745.1 uncultured bacterium | reverse complement strand
ATTGAGCGGACATATAATACATCCCAGTAAGGGCAGGATATGATGCAAGGGCAGCATTGCCAGCACAGTTTCGTCCTTATTGAAAATGGGAACATCCCGGGAGACCGCTTTGATATTTATACGTAAATTTTGAAAAGAAAGCATCACACCTTTGGGATTTCCGGTAGTTCCTGAGGAATAAATGATACAGGCAGTATCGTCATCTGCTTTTTCGGGAAAATATTCGGCTTCGATTTCATCAAAATCATTTTTTATATTTTCGAATACAATGATTTCCGGTTTAATATCCAATTTCTCAAGCGCAATATCCAGGGGTTCGCGATTTTTTTCAGACGTAAAAATATAATTAGGAGCACAATCCTTCAGTATATAGGCGACTTCAGTAGGTTTACTCAAAAAATCAATGGTCACCGGTATAGCGTCATTTTTCCAACAGGCATAAAAGGCATACACCCATTCCAGCCGGTTTTCTGAAAAGATGGCAATTCGTTGTCCCTTTTTTCTTTTAAATAGTTTTGTGTAATGGTCGATAGAAATCAAAAGATTGTTGTAATCAACCTTTTTTTCACCAAAAACTAATGCTGTATTTTTACTTTTTCTGATCATTATCTACTCCTCGTTAGTATTAAGAAAGTATACGATATATTTGTAAATGGTAAAAGAAGTTTTTCAGTAGGGTATTGTAAAAGTATTGTAAAAGTTGAAAAATAAAGCGTAATCACTCCGGAGAGCAATTACGCTTTATAATATAATGTTTTAGTTGAATTTAAAATCCGGTGTTAAGTCCTAATACAAACCGGTTGGATTCCTGTTCCATATCCATGGTATATTCCCCGATCAGGCGTAGGTTCCGGGATATTAAGTAAGTCGCGCTGACTGTGGCGGAATGATAATCGGCAGGATCCCAGTCAGAATCAATGCGGTTATATAAAAAAGTGTAATAAAACCGCGAGCGGTCATAGTTGGGGCTGAAAATCAACTCAGCGACAACGCCATTGGTCATCACCTCATCTCCGTTCATAAATAAAGGATCGGAATCCTGGCGGAATAACAATTGTCCCGTAAAAGCGAACCGATCGTAAACCATATTAAGATCCGGCCCATAATAGAGAATCTCATTGGTCATATCCGTCGGCATTTCCGCCATATCCAGTTTGGCTTCTTTCCCATAATATACAAAACCGCCTATACCAAGATTTTCACCAACACCCTGGGCGACTCGTAGGCCGAAATTTTTATACTTATCATCATCAAACATTTTTTCCGGCCCGGCTTCTGGTATGCCATTGCCATTCACCACCATTGCGACGATGTCTGTGCCGGTTTTCTCTACACCATAGGTTAGGATAATACCGCGATCATAGGCCAGGTCAGTGTTGGAATTGCCTATTTTCGTTTTATAGATCATATAGTCTTCAAAACTCAGGCGCAATTCCCGTTTCATCAATGGATCGCAGGTCTGAAACTGTCCCACCATCAGATCCATTTCCAATCCTTTGATATTGTTGAAATGAATATAGGCATCTTCCAATCCGGCCACTTCTCCCCTTTCAGACAGGTACATGTAGAAATAATAGCCGATGTTTTTATAAAGGGATCCACCGGACATCAGTTTGACACCCCAGGGAGCTTCCAAATCATTTTTGACGGCTGTATTATCATCGGAAATAGCATAAGCGTCAAAGCGGACTGCCAGGGGGAAATCTCTGTTTAACCACATCAGATCATCACCGGCAGAGACATAATCCCGCGCTCTTTCTTCTTCATCCAGCACAAATCCATTCCCGGCGAAATCATCACCATAGGGTTTTAATCTTGGAAAGGGATCATGGCAGGTTGTACAGGATATTTTATAGCGCCGCGCAAAAGCCGGAATTGCGTAAATATTTTGTACGGTTAAAAATACTACCATAATTATTAATAAAAATAGTCTTGTCTTCTTCATAGTGCTCCTCCTCAATGATTTATCTACATATATGTAGGATTATTTATCCTGTTAATCATAGACTAAAAATTCTGCGGATGTCTTGTTCATGACAACAATTTCACTCTCTTCTTCGGGTACTTCCAGAAAATCCGCCACCGGTTTGACCAGTTTCTGATAATTCAGGGATGCCTTTAAGGTTACATGTCCAAAAGCGATATCATGAGGCATTTCCCATGTGAAGGTTTCAATTTTGGTCTCCCGTGGTCCGATTCTATAATCAACGCCAAGGGAGCGGGCATTCCATTGCATGATGGTCATAATGCCGTTTTTATCAAAATAGGGCATGCGAAAAATACGGTCACCAAGCGGTATACCATCGCGCTGAACGCCTTTGAAATCTTTTTTTCCCAGGGGAATTCCCATATCTGTGTAGGCCAGTTCATCGGAAGCAATTGTGTATTCTTCACCTTTAAATCCTTTTTTGTCCACAGGCAAATGGTATTCTTTGCCGGCTTCATCGGTAGCCACGACATCGAGCCATAAAATTCTGTCTTCCACTGATCCGGTAGGTATTTTGTGTCCCGCTTTGGCATTGAATAATTCCACCTGAATTCTTACAACACCGTCATAGGGAACTTCTAACTGATCACAATGCATGGATATTTCTATTGCTCCCCGTAATTTTGCCGGATTGTGGGCGCCGAGAAAAACATGCTGCGCCACCATGCCTTCTTTTGCCATCGGGGCGCTGCGGCCGGGTGCTTTCGGCATATGACAAGTGAAGCATTTCACTCCCTCATCAGCATAAGGGCCTTCCGACCATTCCATTTGTGTGGATTTAACATAAACGCCATAGGGATTTTTCTCATTATGGCAGGAACCACAAAGCTCAGTCTGGCGAAAAAGCGCATTCTCCTTGGTTATATGATGGGGAGATTCCAGGCCGGGCTTGGCGCCATATTTTGTTCGCCCCGGTTGTGATATCCAACTAAAATTTACAGCTTCTCCGTGAATACCGGTCATGGTATGGCAGATATCACACGATACGCCTTCATTGGCCCGGGATCCTTCTTCCGGCCGGGGTGGCGGCACATCACCGGCCAAAAAAGCGAGTGGCGCATGACACCCATTACATCCATCGGCAACGGCTTTAAAAGAACTATCGGCTTCGCCATGAGGGACAGCCAAATCAAAATATTCTATCTCATCCCAATGATGAGTATAGGATTG
>CAYTLS010000446.1:0-3164 GCA_964438745.1 uncultured bacterium | reverse complement strand
ATTTCGCTGTTGCTCTGATTGAGATTTTAAGTCCGGAAGTCTTTCCCAGGTTTTAAGGTCTTTTGTTCGGGCAATTCCGGCCTGTGCTACGGCAGATGACAAGTCACCCGGCGCTGCATTCGGGTCTTTACGTTCAGTACAAAAGACACCGTAAATCCAGCCATCTTCATGCTTGGTCAGGCGCATATCATATACATTTATATCCGGGTCATCAGTTTCCGGCATGGTAATGGGATAGTCCCAAAATTGAAAATTGTCGATTCCTGTGTCACTTTCGGCGATGGCGAAAAAGGATTTGCGGTCATAGCCTTCCACACGAACGGCCAGATAGAATTTTCCATTCACTTCAATTGCCCCGGCATTGAAAGCGGCGTTGACACCCAATCGTTCCAATAAATTTGGATTACGCTCATAATCCAAATCAAACCGCCAGTGAATCGGCGCATGTTTACCGGTTAGAATCGGATTTTTGTAACGATTGAAGATATTATTATTCGAAGGCAATTTTTCATTGGGGCGAATAATAAATTCCTCGTGGGATTTTAATAATTTTTTCACCTCTTTTGTAAAATCGTTTCTGTTCATTTTATTCCTCTATTTTTTTCATATTTAATAATACTCCGTCTACGCTGCACTACGCCGGACAGACGGCGGCCAGTTCACTTCCCATACTTCATTTTTCGAATGCGGGCCAGAATTTCCATACAGGCGCGGCCATTGTGATACGGCCCTTTCCACTCCGAAACTTTATGTTCACTATTGTCAATTTCACCGGATTCATCGATCAGCCCAAACCATTCGCCTAATTCCTTGTCAACAAAATTTTTATCAATATATTGCCAGACTTTATGCGAGGCGTAGAGAAACTCCTTATTATAGGTTAATTCATAGGCATTGAAATAGCCCACCATGGCTTCCGCCATCACCCACCAGTGTTTTTCCCGGTTCAGCCCTCCCGGTTCGCCTTCATAATCCAGGGAACCGTCAGGGTTTAAAGATTTTTTCAGGGAAACTTCCGCCATCTGGATAGCGACTTTGCGAATGTCTTTTGTTAAGTCTTCATGTCCCAGAATTTCAGCACATTCATATAAAAGCCAGCTGCCTTCGATATCGTGACCATAGGATTCGTTTTTGGATTTTGGCCGCCATTTTTCATCGAAAAAAAGATGAAATCGCAGCGTTTCACGATTAATGATTTTATCCCGAAAATCAACAAGTAAATTGGCTAATTGTGATTCCAACGCCGGATCTTTCCAAATTCTGTATAAGTTGGCGAATCCTTCAACCACATGCAGGTGATTATTCATGGACTTCTTTTCATTCATATCCTTAACACTGAGTCGCAAATCCTCCGCCAGGGTCCAGTCCCGGTTAAAGGTTTCGAAATAGCCTGAGTTTTCCTTGTCATAGGCAAAATTGACAAGGGTGTGAAAGGTTTTGATCGCTACGTCCAGAGCTTCATTTTTCTGAGTAGCCAGATAATACTCGGATAATCCATAGATAGCAAATCCCTGGCCGTAGGCCCGTTTTTTATCATCGTGGATTTTGCCGTTGTAATCGACCATCCAGACAAACCCGCCATACTTTTCATCCTGAAATTTATCCAGCAGATAGGTATAGGCCCGGGTTGCCATTTCCAGGTAATCATTGATTTTGGTAATATTGTAGGCTTTTGAAAAGGTCCACAAAATCCGCGCGGTGAGGATCAGTCCTTTGGGCGCTTTTTCTTCTACCGTCAGATCATTAAAAATCCGGCCCTGGAAACCACCGTGTTCATTATCAATACTATTGTTGATCCAAAAGGCCAGAATATTATCATACAATTCTCTCGCCAGGCGTTTTTCCAGGTTGTCAATAATTTTATTTTCCATAGTTTAATTCTATCCGTGATAGTTGTGCAGTGTCATTAAATTTTATTTTTAAATATTTTTTATTTTTATCATTGATTGCGATATGATATAGAATTGGGTTTTGGTAATTATAATCGCCCTTGCCAAAGGAAAAATTTTCTATTTCGCTCTTGACAGGCTTATAATTTTCTCCGTCCTCACTGACAGCAAAGCTTAAAACGTGATCGGTTTTTTGTGAGAATGAAAATATTTTTCCACTGCTCAGAAAGCCGTCAATATAATAGACCAGTTCATTGCCCTTTTGACCTTGGAGCCGAAACATGTCTTCTTTAAAAATTCTGTCATTATCAGTTTTGATCTGAAACTTGCCTTTGGATTGATAATATTTTGCAAAATTATTCATGTGATCAACCAAAATAAGATGGTCAATTTTCACCGGACCAACAATATTGGAAGGCTCGGATTTTCCCGATGAATTTTTGGCAATGACACGATAATAATAGTTTTTCCCGATTTGGGCAGTTTCATCGTGAAAAAGATCGGTGTACTGGTATTTGGCATCGGAAATATTATAGCCTACAGTTTCCCAGGGACCTGATTTATTTTTCGACCGTTCAATATCATAGGCGGAGGCGCCGACGGATCCCTGCCAGTTTATAGACGCGACATCCCTGATTGGTAATAATTTTGGCGCATTGGGAGTTGGCTGTTTTGGAAGCGCTTTTCCCTGGATCTCATAGGCTTTTGTGCGCATCATGTCAATAACGCCGGTTTCGTCATATTCATCTCCTGAGGCAAAACCGGGAAAATGATAGGCTTTGTAAAGGCCGCCGCCCAAGGGTTCCGAATGCCAGTAAAATCCCCCTTCCCGGCGATGATGGCGCAGGCTCCAGATCAGAGCGCCGGCAATGTCAGTAGCAATCACTTCATCCAGGATTTTCGTCATGGCAGTGGTGCTGAGAAAACCGAATTCCCCCAGGACATAGGGCTTCTTTCCCTTTAGATCCTGTAGATTTTTTTCCATATTTTCCAGTAATTCATCGGCAGTTGATTCGTAATGGTGTGTTGTAACAATATCGATATTCGGGTCTGTAATAGAGATTTCCCGCAACCGGTTGGAATGATAACCATCCATGACCAGGTGGTTTTTATCAATGCTTTTAATGGTTTTAACAATTTCCGATGTCCATTCCGGTGTGGATTGCAATTCATTGCCTGTCTCCCAGCAGAGAATGGATTTGTCGTCTTTATATTTGACGCCGGTGATGGTGTTGGTGCGGTTCAGGACATAATCAATGGTTTTTTTGAAATCAG
>CAYTLS010000445.1:0-3165 GCA_964438745.1 uncultured bacterium | reverse complement strand
GTCAGATCTTCAACCAGGGAGAAACGTACCGCGTCAGCACGTAGAACAACTCCCTGCGGATTAGTGTTGTTGCCGGTATCTTCGATTTTGATAGAGACCTCGTAATTGGGCGGCAGGAAATAACGACCGATTTTCACCCAGCCACCACTGCCCTCATTCTGATCAATGATCAGAGAATCAATAGCGACATCATTGATTGTAATCAGATAGAGGGCATTGTTAGTGGAATTAACCGTTTTCGGGAGGATGTATTCTAGTTCATAAATGCCCTGAAAATCCAGTTCCGTAGAAAATTTGGCAGATGCTTTTGGAGATTGATTTAACCAACTGTACCGGCTTGTGAGGCCTGAAGCCTGAGTGACGCTGGTTTTCCAGTCGCCAAACTCATTGTAATGGAGAGAATCTTCGTTATCCAATTTCAGAAAATAGCTGCGGACATTGGCAATAACCGGTATTTTGTGAAGCGGCTTTTCAGGATTAATTGTCCCGATAACCAGGGTGTCGTGGATTTCACCAAACTGATCGGGTAATAGCGAAAGTTCAATGGTCGCGCTTCCCATTCCAGGAATCGACCAGGGAGCAGTTTTGATATCAAAAAGCCCATCCTTTGCGTAAAGATCTGTCAGTTGAAGGGGTTGATAGCCTTTGTTGTGGAGGGTAATGGTTTTGTTGACCGGAATATTGATGCTGATATCGCCGAAATTGATCTGCCTGAATTCACAGGTCAGGTCATATTCCCGCACCAATGGGGAGACTTTTAAGACATCAAAAACCGCAGTTTTATCGGTTTGATTGTCCGCCGGCACTTTGATGAATAATCGGTTGTTATCAGCAGCATCCAACTCGACGGTAGCAATATATTGCCAGGTGTCGGTATCCGATTTACCATCAAAAGAAATCTGTCGAACCAACTCCTCATTACTTTGAATCTGAAAAATATAGTTTCCGGCAAGATTTTGTAAACCGGGAAGTTGGTAAAAAATGTTGTAGTAAGTGGATTTGCTGATCTCAAGATCATAGGCTACAATTGCCGTATCAATATCAGACAAATAGGTGACTTTGGAATTATTGCCCCAGGCGCTCAGAGCGGTAGTTTGAAAATTACCGGCAATTTCCTGTAAATTTTCATCTTCATTATCCACAAATTGATCATCCGGCAGGTAAGTAATAAAATCCAGGGTTTGATTGCCCACGGAATCACAAACCGCGGCACCGATTTTTGCGATAGCTTTTTTCTTTAATGGCTCAGCAGTTTGCCAGCTTAGATCACCGGTTTGTACACATTCCATTTTGTAGTAATTTTCATAAATATCCTTTACCGCTACGTAGGGTTGGGATTGAAAGATCGCTTCATTCACAGAAATATCAAAATACAGTGCTCCATCGGTACCGGTTTCGTTTAAAGTCAATTGCGGAGCTGTTTCGTCTTCTGTTTGCAGCCAGTTCTGCATGGCTTCAACGGCGGTAGAATATTGGAAGGGTTCATCATATTTTTTCGACATAGCATGGGCAATGGAATCAATGATCACCAAATTGTCATTAAAATCATTTTCCGGCAGGTGACCCCAGAAACAGGCAACCTGTGAAATTCCCCTGGCAGCTCTTGCAAATATGCTGTCGAGATAGACCGGATTCGTGACATTACGCAGATGAATGGAACGCAGGTTCCAACCGGCATTTCCACCGGGCAATTGATAGTTTTCTTCGCTGGGCTGATAGGGAATCCATTCGTCCTGCGCGATTCGCCAGTCAATATTATTGTTAGTGGGTTCTTCCGGATCATCTTTGTAACTACCATAGGCGTTATGCATACTAAAAGGCATCAATTCATTGAGATAGGCCTGCCATTCGTTATCCATATAATGCCAGCCACTACGAAAAGAGACAAAAAAGTTTTCCTCTTCCAGCAAAAGTTGGCAGAGTGTAAAGTCAAAGTCCTCACGGCACTCTTCAAAAGTTTCCGCCTGGTTCCAGTGCCAGAGGCCGTCATTGTCGTAATCAGACCACTTGAATGTATGATAATGAAGGGTCATCTCATCGCCCCATTTTTCAATCTGTTCCAGATGGTTTTCTTTCATATGGTACATGGTCATAATATTGGGAATGGGGCAATCGGTATTGGTGGCGTAGCGAAAGATATTACCGCACATCATCCACCAGGTGAGTGGCATGGGCGTGCCGTCGGAGTCCACTAGTTGCGACCGGAATGCGTCACTCATCACTTCGTAAGTATTTTCCAAAGGATCAGTATAAAGGTGGGGATTGTAGGTGCAATTATACCGGCTGGTGGACATGCCATTCCAGATTGCCGTATCGCTTCCCAGCACCAATTGGATTTTTTTGCCGGCAGCGTTGATTGCACCGGCGCTTATAAAAAATAGAATTATGATTAAACTTAATTTTTTCACGCTCATTTTTATCTCCTTTCAATATAATATAAGCTATGTGGGGGGTGAGGGAAAGGATGATTATTTTCCCTATGCTGATAATGAGAGTAAGATGCTGGCACCGCCAGCTCTGATTCAACTGGAATATCAGGCTCTTGACGGTATGAAACCTCTTGTCGTGAAGTGGACATTATTCATATTTCTATGAAAAATGCAGGTTAATGATTAATCACAGAGCTTCATTTCATTATGCTCAAGGTTCGGTTGTGTTTCAGTTTGGTGAATAGCTTTTTTGAGTGAATTGTACCACTCTAATTGAAGGGGATATGATTGTTTACAAGTTCTTGAAGTTTTTTAAGGTGGGTTGTTAAGGCCCTATTTTCAAAAATTATACTTTTATCAATTATGTCTGGCAACCGTTTTTGTAAATGATTTAGATAAGCTACAATTAAATTCTTCTGTTGATCCATACCGGGATTAAAGCCAAGACCTTGATAATAGGTGCTCGCAATAATAAATTCTTTCAGTCTTGTATCAGATAAGTCTTTTGTTAATTCTTCTATGAACCAATCGGTGTGTCGATTGGCAAGTGTCCAGATTTCGTCTGGTTGTTCTGAAAAGGATAATACGTAAGACATATTTTTAACTTTTATGTGCGGTTACTTCTTTTGCTTTAAAAACTCGCTGTCTTCCAGCAGAACTCCGCCCTGCGATGCGGCTACCGCCAGCTCATCACAGCGTTCATTTTCCGGATTGCCGGCATGACCCCTTACCCAAT
>CAYTLS010000444.1:0-3183 GCA_964438745.1 uncultured bacterium | reverse complement strand
AAAGCAGGGGAATAAAATTTTCCTTTAATATTGACAGGAGAAAAAAATGATCGAACAACGGGAGCAATGGGGATCGAAACTAGGATTTATTCTGGCAGCAGCCGGCAGCGCAGTGGGACTTGGTAATATTTGGAAATTTCCGTATCTGGTGGGTGAAAATGGCGGAGCGGCTTTTATTTTACTCTATCTGATTGGTGTTTTGATCATTGGAATACCGGCTGTGGTTGCAGAGATATTGATCGGACGGACCGCAGGCAAGAATCCGGTGGGCAGTTTTCGTGACCTGGCCAAAGGAAATCCCTTTTGGATCGCTGTCGGTTTTCTCGGTGTGTTAACGGGATTTATTATTCTATCCTATTACAATGTTATTGCCGGCTGGAGCCTGGGATACATTGTCGAGTCCGTCAAAAATAGTTTCGCAGACCTGGATAATCCCGCAAAAGCCGGTCAACTGTTCAGCAGACTTTCCGCCAATCCGAAATGGACACTGGCTTATCATGCCGGCTTTATGATTTTTTCCGTGATGATCATTATGTCGGGAGTTCGCAAGGGGATTGAAAAAGCCAGTAAATTTTTAATGCCGCTATTGTTATTTTTTATCATTGTGCTGGTAATCCGCGGCATTACATTGCCGGGGGCGTTGAAAGGAATAAAATACCTCATTAAAGTGGACTTTTC
Source organism: uncultured bacterium (assembly GCA_964438745.1). GTDB lineage: Bacteria > Fidelibacterota > UBA2242 > UBA2242 > JAFGTP01 > JAFGTP01. Next base: position 2,505 of record CAYTLS010000444.1, on the reverse strand, counting down.
CGCGGTTACCGGACAGACTGTTCTGCTGGCCCTGGGACAAGCCTTTTTCTCCCTGAGTCTAGGCATGGGCGCCTTGCTCACCTATGGCAGTTACATGTCAAAAAAAGATGATATCGCCAATTGTTCGGTCAATATTGTGACATTGGATACACTGATCGCATTGCTGGCGGGATTCATGATATTTCCCGCCCTGTTTGCCATGAATATGACACCGGAACAGGGGCCGGCCCTGATCTTCAATGTGCTGCCGGTATTGTTCAATTCCATTCCCGGCGGCTATATTTTTCGTATTATCTTTTTTATCCTGCTCTCTGTGGCGGCCCTGACTTCAACAATTTCATTATTGGAAGTCATTACTGCCTATGCTGTGGATGAATTCAATGTTTCCCGGAAAAAAGCCACCGTTTTGCTGGCCCTCGTTGTCTTTTTATTGGGTATTCCCTGTGCTTTGTCCTTCGGTGTCATGTGCGATGTAACCTGTTTTGGGAAGGATTTTTTCAGCCTGATGGATTATCTGGCTTCTAATATCTTTTTGCCCCTGGGCGGAATGTTGATCTCCCTGTTTGTCGGCTGGTTCTGGAATAAAGAAACGGTTATTAAAAATTTGCGTGAAGGGTCAAATATACCTTTGTTTGTAGTGAACATCTGGTTTTTTCTGCTAAGATTTGTAGTTCCTGTGGTGATATTGATGGTATTTTTGTCTTCGATCGGAATTTTCTAAAGCCCTGCGCCTATTAAATATGGTTTTTACCTTTAAGATATGTAAATTATGGTTTAAATTTTTGATCATAACACAATACGGATCAAAACAATGTTAAAACTGAAGTTTAGGTTAATAGTTGTGTTCTTTCTCATTTCCGGATTACTGGCCGGGCAAGATTTCCGGCAGTCTGAAGCTGATTTTTTAAAGAGTTTTAAACAAAATTGCTGGCGCGAAGGGGATTGCTGGACGGGCTATGACAAGTTGAAACACTTTAGTTCATCAATGTATATTTTTATGACCAATTATTATTATCAGGACAAATACACCAAATTATCTGATCAGGCAATTATTGCAAACAGTTATGCGATTTCCATCAGTTTTGGAATCGGAAAAGAGATCCTGGATTTTTCCGGGAAAAACAGATATTTCAGCATAAAGGATTTAGTTATTGATATTTCCGGTACTGTTGCCGGGCATATTATTGTAAATAGTATTAAATGAAAAAATTATTTGAATATACAGGCTGCATTCATGGCCATTCTATTTATTCCGACGGAAGTGGCAATTATCCCGAGATCATTGCCTACGCCCGGGAATGCGATTTGGATTTTCTGATGATGTCTGATCATATGACATTGCGGGGCAAGCAGGAAGGATATGAGGGATGGCACGGTGATCTGTATTTAAATATCGGCTATGAAATACAGGACCCCGAAGATCAACATCATTACCTGGCTTTTGGTATCAATGAGGTTTTGCCCAAGACGCTGGAACATCAGCAGTACATCAAAGAGGTGGAAAACCGAGACGCGCTGGGAATTGCGGCCCATCCTTTTGAAGAGCGGGATGCGAAAAATTCTCTGCCGGGATTTCCGCCCATCTCCTGGACAACACTGGATTATCCTGAGATCAGGGTTGTTGAACTCTGGAATATGATGTCCCACTGGATGGAGGAAACAACATTACGGAACAAATACTGGAATGCCATGCGGCCCAGAAGTTTTGCCACTTTTCCAAAAAAGAATTTGTTACGGTGGTGGGACTCAGCGAATTTGAAGCGCAAGGTAACCGCTGTCGGTTCTGTGGATGTGCATTCAACGAAAGTTCGAGTATTTGGTATTTTTACCAAAGCTATTTTTCATTATAAAATTATGTTTAAATCGATCCGTACCTATCTGTTGACTGACCGGGAGTTAACGCCGGAGAACTCACTGCAGGAAAACAATCAAATTATTTTTGACACCATTAAAACCGGACGCTGCTATATCGCCAATATCAAGCGCGGCGATGCGGCTGGATTTCGTTTTTGGTTTGAAAAAGACGGGAAAAAATATGAAATGGGCGATCAAATCAGCGGCGAAAAAGCACTTTTGCGGGCGGAACTACCGCTGTCCGGATTTATCAAGATCATTCGCAATGGCAAGGTTTGTCATGTTGAAGAGACGGATAACCTGTCAAAAGAAGTGCCGCCGGGAATCTACCGTCTGGAAGTAGAACGGAAAAATCGCGGCTGGATTTATACAAATCATATAAAATTAAGGAAATAATAAAAATATGTGCGGAATTGTTGGAATATATAATCATGAAGAAGCAGCGACACTGGCATATCTGAGCCTTTACGCATTGCAGCACCGGGGACAGGAAGGTTGCGGCATTGTCTCTTACGATGGAGAAAACATTCACCTGGAAAAAGGGAAAGGCCTCGTTCCTGATGTTTTTGCAGACAAGCAGAAACTTGAATCACTCACCGGTAAAATGGCACTTGGTCACAACCGCTATTCAACCCATGGTGATAAATCACG
>CAYTLS010000443.1:0-3189 GCA_964438745.1 uncultured bacterium | reverse complement strand
GACCTCATCCTTACCAAGGATGCGCTCTACCCCTGAGCTACGTGGGCAGAACCAAACCTCCAATATAAATGCGAAATGAGCGAGTGAAGAGGATCGAACTCTCGTCATCGGCTTGGAAGGCCGAGGCTTTACCACTAAGCTACACTCGCTTAAGAGTAGAGTGGGCCGGGATGGATTCGAACCACCGTAGACGATTGCCGGCAGATTTACAGTCTGCTGCCTTTAACCACTCGGCCACCGACCCATTTTACTTATTGACATAATCGAAAATTCTTTTCTCCCAATCGCCACCTTTAATATTGGCATTGGTACATGTCTTATTCATAATTTCAAACATCTGAGCCACCTGCAAGATTCGAACCCGCGACCTACTGATTACAAATCAGTTGCTCTACCAGCTGAGCTAAGGTGGCAACTCTTTTCTTCCTTTTTTGAAAGCGCGTAATCTTAAGGATTTTTTTAAAATCAGTCAACAAAAAATTATTTTTTTTTCTTATAATCCTGTTTTATCTATAATAATACACTGTTTTATCAGTCGTTTAATCTATAATTTTTTTACAGAATTTTTATTTGTTTTTACCTATCTTTAAGTTTAAACTTTACTGTTCAATAAAAAAATAGATTTATTATGGAGACTTTATGGCAATTCTCATCACAGGTACAGCTGGTTTTATCGGATTTCATTTATCAAAAAATCTGTTAGAAAGAGATAGGGAGGTTATCGGCATAGATAATGTAAATGATTATTATTCTGTGCAATTGAAAGAAAACCGCCTCAAAATACTCAGTAATTTTGAAAACTTTACTTTTTATAAAAAGGACCTTTGCGATTTAGATTCGCTCAAAACCATTTTTAAAACTCATAATATCAAAAAAGTTGTGAATCTTGCCGCTCAGGCCGGTGTTCGCTATTCAATAACAAATCCTTTTGCCTACCAAAAATCAAATCTCGAGGGCTTCTTAAATATCATTGAAGTCTCGAAAAACCACCAGGTAGAAAACTTTCTCTATGCTTCCAGTTCCAGTGTATATGGTAAAAATAAAAATTTGCCCTTCTCAACCAAGGATAATGTTGATTATCCCATTTCTCTTTATGCCGCTACAAAAAAAGCCAATGAATTGATCGCCCACACCTATTCTCATTTGTTTGGACTTCCCTGCAGCGGCTTTCGGTTCTTTACGGTATATGGGCCCTACGGCAGGCCTGACATGGCGCTATATATTTTTACAAAAAAGATCATGGCCGGTGAACCAATCGATGTTTACAATTACGGCAAGATGAAACGGGATTTTACCTATGTCGACGATATTTGTGCCGGATTAATGTCCAGCCTAAAGAAGCCTTTTGATTATGAAATATTTAATCTGGGTAATCATAAGAGTGAAAATCTGATGGAGTTTATCGCCCTGATTGAAAAAAATCTTGGCAAAAAGGCCAACATCAACCTGATGCCTATTCAACCGGGTGATGTACCGGAAACCTATGCGGATATTTCCAATTCAACCAAAAAATTGGGCTACATCCCAACCACTAATATTGAAACCGGGATTAAAAAATTCATTAACTGGTATAAAAACTACTATAAATTATAAAACTATGAAGTATTCCAATCAACAGTTCCAAAACTTGCTTAATAAGTTCAACAAACTGAACATTCTTGTTGTCGGTGATTTGATGCTCGACAAATATATTACCGGATCAGTCCACCGCATATCTCCGGAAGCGCCGGTTCCCGTGGTTAAAGTCAGTCACAAAGAGTTCCGTGTTGGTGGTGCCGGAAATGTGGCGACGAACCTTGCCTCATTACATTGTAATGTCAGTTTAGCGGGAATTTGCGGTAATGATGAAAGCGGGCGGCATATCGCGGAAAAATTGAATGAAAACAATATTGATCAGGTACTTATCTTTGATGATACCAGGCCGACAACCGTAAAAACACGGATTATTGCCCAACATCAGCAAGTCGTCCGTATTGATGAAGAAGAAAACAACCCCCATTATCCTGGACTGCTGGATATTTTATTAAATAAAATGCTTAAAACCGCCTCTAAATTTGATGGCATTATTTTGTCGGATTATAATAAGGGATTGTTATCGGCAGATCTTATCAAAAATATCATCGCAAGCTTTCCGGATATTCCTATTATTATAGACCCGAAAGGCCACGACTATACTCGCTACTCGCGGGCCAGTGCTATCAAACCTAACTGGAATGAATTTAAAACCGCGATTAATCAGCCCGATCTGACAATTGGAGAAATTGAACAAGAGGCTTTAAAATTAATTGCTGAATTGGATCTCAAGGGGTTGGTTGTCACATTGGGGGAAAATGGTGTCTTTGTGCTTGATGAAAATCACAAAAGTACACTGCTGCCCACTGTCGCCCGTGATGTCTTCGATGTCAGTGGAGCCGGGGATACCTTTATCGCGGCTTTTACAGCCGGACTGCTGGTCTCAAATAATTGGTTAATGGCTGCTACGCTGGCAAATATTGCATCAGGAATTGTCGTTAGCAAAGTAGGAACAGCTGTTGTTCATAATCACGAAATACTTGATAATTTACACTTATATCAATAATCGGCCTGCCGGTTTGAATTACAACAAATCTATAAGAGCAAGAATCAGGTATTCACCAATAATCCACTTACTCTAATAAATATTTTCCACTTTTATTTTTTTTTAGTATAATCTTGAATAAATTTCCATAATCGATCAGAAATGAAATTGCTGAACAATATATTAAAACTCAATTGCCTACTGCTCTTCTTATTTATAACTGAAGTCATCGCCGAATATCGTTTTTCAGGGGACAGCTATTTATTTTACACTGATTCGGTAAATTATACAGAAAAGGCAACCGGTCAGGATCATCCTCCCAATATCCTGGTACCGGGTTTTTTATGCGAGTATCAAAACCTAACAAGAAAAAAATATGCCAATTATATTTTTACCTTTGAATCCTCTGATTTGAAAATATCAAATAGAGATTCTATATTTCTGGTTTTCAAAGCAATGGGTGGGGCCGACAAAACACTTTTGAATGGAAAAATCATAGGTGAAACGGGTACATTTCCACCAAACTATCGCTCATATTTTGGTGACGAACGAATCTATTACATTCCAAATTCGCTATTACAAAAGCAAAACCAGGTCAAGGTTGTCCTCTATTCTCCCAATAATTCCGGGGG
>CAYTLS010000442.1:0-3192 GCA_964438745.1 uncultured bacterium | reverse complement strand
GGCAGATGGCTTTAAAGTTTGGAGCCAATGACCTAGGAAGCACTATGATGGAGGAAAATGTTGTAAGCTCAGCAGGGGCAACAAACTCTATGAACCAAAAGCAGATGATAGAACTGATCAAAGATATTGGTGAAAATCCTGCAAAAAGAGATACCGCATACACTATTTTAGAAAGGTTTTAAAATGATAACTCAAATAAAAGTTATTCTCTTTTCAATCTTCATTTTATATTGTCGTCGGTCTATATAATTAATCTTATTTCCTTCTTTAATTTCAATAAAATTATTTAAATTTTCGTTAATACTACCACTGGGTATTTTTTTTATTTTAATATTTTTTTCCGCTGATATTACCATGCAAACACATAATAAAATAGCAATAACCAGTCTAATTACGTTTTTCATTTTTCCTTCTTTCTGTTTTTTTATTAAATTTTACTAATTTCACAATTTATCAAATCATAGATTAAAATGTAATGTTCAAATGGAGGGTTTATTGCAGTTCCACTGCCAATTAAGTAATCTTTTTTAGTTGATAAAATTTTTGATACCTTTCTAAATATAATCCCTCAAAACTCATCTAGTCAAGTATTTTATTATAAAATCTTTGAAAAATTATTGATAAATTATTGCTTTTTTTGCATTTATAATGTAAAATAATGATAAATATATAAGATTAGGAAAAATGATTGAGTTATATCATCGTTAAAAATTTTCAGTGCCCTCTAAGCCTCTGTGACTATTTTTCCAAATTGAAGTTTCACAGACATTTTTCTTAATATTTTATTGCAAGTTTATTAAATTCCACATCATTTTTGACGCCGTGAAATCTATCACTACTAATATATTTGGCTATTTAACAGGAGGTTCAATGCCTGAAAACTTACTGACGATCTTTACAAAAGAGAGAAACAATCTGATCAAGGCCATCCAGCACATTCAAAAAGAAGAGGGGTTTATTGCCGATGAACAAATCAGAAATCTATCCACTTATTTTGATATTCCCCTGGTGGATGTGGAAGGGGTGATCACCTTTTACACCCAATTCAAACGCACCAAACCGGGTAAATACATCGTCCATGTGTGTGACGGTACCGCCTGCCATATCAAAGGCTCTGAACGGATCACCAACTGGATCACGGAAATTCTCGGGATTCAGGATGGCGAAACCGATGAAAAAGGACTATTTTCCCTGGAAACAGTCGCCTGTCTCGGCTGCTGTTCACTGGCACCGGTGATTGCTGTCAATGGGAAAGTCTATGGAAATCTGGACAGAAAACAACTGCGCAAAGTTCTGCGTAATTATCAGAGGGAGGCGCAAAAATGATTAACAGAATCAAGATCGGAACCGGAAGTTGCGGCATTGCCGCCGGCGCTGATGAAGTGCTGACCTTTTTACAGGATAATGTCAAAGATATAGAGGTAATGGAAGTTGGCTGTATCGGTCATTGTTACGCTGAACCCCTGGTAGAAGTGGAAACCGATGACGGATCGATTTTCTTTTCCAATGTTAAGGCGGACGATAATAGTTTACAGAACATTCTCTCAGTTGGCGAAAAAAATCGGCTCACTTTTCCAAAAGTAAGAAAAGACAAAGAACACCTGAAAGTTTCCAAACTGGCCGGCCGGATCAACCCGGTTTCCCTGGAAGAATATAAAGCCAATGATGGATATATAGGATTGGAAAAATCCTTACAAATGAACCCTGCTGATGTGGTTCAAGAAGTCAAAATCGGTGGACTGCGCGGTCGCGGCGGTGGCGGTTTTCCCACTGCTATTAAGTGGAGCCTGCTGGCAAACCATGATACCGATGAGAAAATCTTCATCTGCAATGCCGATGAAGGTGACCCCGGCGCTTTTATGGACCGGTCTCTCATGGAATCCATTCCCCACCAGGTCATGGAAGGAATGTTGATAGCGGCCCATGCTACTCAGGCAACACAGATATTCATTTATGTTCGCGCGGAATATCCGCTGGCTATCAAAAATCTCAAAATCGCAATCGATCAAATTATAGCAGAAAAACTCAATATATTAAACGGTCGGGAAATCAAGATCATGATAAAGGAAGGCGCCGGCGCTTTTGTCTGCGGTGAAGAACAGCTATGATTCACTCTTTGGAAGGCTATCGCGGTATTCCCCGCTTTCGCCCGCCCTTCCCGACGGATAAAGGCTACAAAGGCTATCCCTCATTGATCAATAATGTGGAAACCTTTGCCAACGTACCGATTCTCCTCCGTGAAGGCGGAAAACAATACGCTGAATTGGGTACAGAAGGCAGCAAGGGCACAAAACTCTTTGCCCTGGCCGGAGACCTGAAATTTTCCGGTATTGTGGAAGTGCCCATGGGCATCACCATTCGTGAAGTGGTCTATGAAATCGGCGGTGCTGAAGAAGGTAGTGTAAAAGCAGTCCAGATCGGCGGTCCGTCCGGCGGTACTATTCCGGCGGAACACTTTGATACACCTATTGATTATGATTCTCTAAGCGAATTGGGAGCGATTATGGGCTCAGGCGGTTTGATCGTCATTGGCAATAATCGCTGCATGGTGGAAACAGCCCGCTATCTTCTCGACTTTACCGCCCGGGAAAGCTGTGGCAAATGTACCTTCTGCCGCGTCGGTAATGTTCGTCTCTTGGAAACCATGGAAAAGATCACCAATGGTGACGGGTCGGAAGCTGATATCGCATTTCTCGAAGATCTGGGCCCGAAGATCGTTAACGGGTCACTCTGCGGCCTCGGAAAGACAGCGCCGAATCCGGTACTTTCCACATTGCGGTTTTTCAAAAATGAATACCTGGAACATGTCAATGATAAACAATGCCGGGCTTTGGAATGTAATGCCCTGGTCAATGTGGAAATTGATCAGGAAACCTGTATCGAATGCGGCGCCTGTGTGAAAACCTGTCCGGTCAATGCCATCAATGACGAGTTTTTTGTCAGCAATTCTGTTTGTACCCGCTGTGACAGCTGTATCGAGATATGTCCCGTCAATGCAATTGCCAGAACTTTAGGAGGCCAATCATGAGTAACCTAAAAATAATGATAGATAACCGGGAATATGTTGGCAAAGAAGGCGATACCATTCTGGATGTCGCCAAGGCCAATGATATTGCCATTCCCACTTTATGTCACAACGAAAAGATCAGTCAAACCACATCCTGTTTTGTCTGCGTGGTGAAAGATAAAAAA
>CAYTLS010000441.1:0-3193 GCA_964438745.1 uncultured bacterium | reverse complement strand
TTCATTTACTTTCTTGTTAATATTGGGGAGTCATGAGATGGGTCATTACCTGGTTGCCCGCCGTCATAAAATTGATGTATCACTGCCTTATTTTATTCCGGCACCCACAATAATCGGAACCTTTGGCGCGGTAATAAAAATGCGGTCACCGATTCGTGATAAAAAAGCCTTAATAGAAATTGGCGCCGCTGGTCCGATCGCCGGGTTTTTGGTTGCAATTCCAGCCTATATTATTGGTTTACTGAAATCTGATGTTTTGCCCGCTGTCAATGGCCAAGGCAGCATTATATTGGGAGATTCACTGATCACTAAATTTTTGGCGGATCTCATTCATCCAAATATTCCGGCCGGACAGGAATTATTTATCAGTTCCATCGGGTTCGCCGCCTGGATCGGCTTCATTGTTACCATGCTCAATCTGCTTCCCATTGGTCAGTTGGATGGTGGGCATATTCTCTATGCGATTACCGGGAATAATCATAAAAAAATCGGTTATTTTTCTCTGGCTGCAATCACTACTCTAGGTATTGTGCTGACGATTGCCGGCACACCAAGTTACAATTGGATTCTTTGGGCAGCGCTGGTCTTGTTCTTCATTCGTGTCAAGCATCCGCCGGTTTACAATAGCCATCTGCCGGTGCCATTAAGCCATAAATTTATTTGTTTGTTCTCTTTAATTATTTTTATCCTTACCTTCATTCCTGTTCCATTCAGGTTTTAACAGTACTAAAGAGGTAATCCATGCGGTTCAACCAATTCCAAAAAGAATTTACAGTTCTCCCCATTATGCTGGCAATGATTACGACATATCTGCTGGTCATCAGCCTATTTATCATATTTTCAGAACCGGTCACAATTACAAAAAAAAACGATCAACTTAAAATCCCGGTCGGTGCGACTTTATGGGATATCGCTGAAATTCTTGAAACAAAAAAAATTATTAATAATAAGAACTATTTCGTACTGCTGGCAAAAATGAAATTCAGCCAGAAGAAATTACGCTCAGGCTACTATGATATCAGCCAGATAAAAAATAGCAACCAGTTGATCAATTTACTCAAGACGGGGCAGAATCTATCCACCCGTGTGACCATTCCGGAAGGGTCGACCATTCACGACATCGCCGATCTGATCACCCAAAAGATCAGCATAGACAAAACGCGGTTTCTGGCTTTGACCACTGATACCGGTTTTATCCAAACAACCGGGCTTGATGTTCAGAATCTGGAAGGCTATCTTTTTCCGGACACCTATTTCTTCTATAAAAATGAGCAGGAAAAATCAATTATTATCAAGATGGTAAGTAATTTCCATCAAAAGTGGCGCCGGCTCACCCAGAATATTCCAATCAAGGCTGGAAAAAGTCAGCATGAACTATTAACTTTGGCCTCGCTTATTGAAGGTGAGTGTATTTTGGATGATGAAAGGCCCATTGTATCGTCGCTATATCAAAACCGGCTTAGACGGGGAATCAAACTGGAAGCAGATCCGACGATTCAGTATATTATTCCTGATGGCCCCCGGCGATTACTGACCAAAGACCTGAAGATCGATTCGCCATACAATACTTATATGTATAAAGGATTGCCACCGGGACCGGTGAATAATCCCGGCGAAAAATCAATTTTGGCAGCGCTGCGACCGGCTGATACCAATTTTATTTATATGGTAGCCCAGGGTGATGGCTCACATTATTTTACACGGTATTACAATTCCTTTTTACAAGCGAAACGAAAATTGCAACGTATCAGACGAAAGTTGGAGGAGACCAATTGACCTTACTAGACGGATTAAACAACGCCCAAAAAGCAGCAGTCATCTATAATGAAGGCCCCTTATTAATTTTTGCCGGCGCCGGTAGTGGCAAGACCCGGGTATTAACCTATAAAATCGCATATCTTATAGAAAATAATCTGTTCAAACCTCACAATATTTTAGCGGTCACTTTTACTAATAAAGCAGCGAAAGAGTTGAAACATCGTGTGGGGGATTTTGTCGGCTCCAGGGGAAAATTCATCAATGTCGGCACCTTTCATTCAATATGCGCCAGAATTCTGCGGGAAGATATTAAACACCTGGGCTATGGTTCCAACTTCACGATCTATGATGCCGGTGATCAACTTTCCACCATAAAAGGAATCATTAAAAATGAAAGAATTGAAACCGAGAAGGTCACTCCCAAAGCGATCCTGAACAAAATATCCAAATTAAAATCCGATAATATTATGCCCGAAGGATTCAGCGCCCGTGCTTTTATTCCGCTTGAAGAATTGACAGAACGCATCTACCCCATTTACCAAAAAACACTAAAAAAATGCAATGCCCTGGATTTTGATGACCTGCTGCTGCTACCGGTTAAATTATTCCGGGGCCATCCTGATATTCTGAAAAAGTATCAGGAGCGTTATCAATATATATTGGTTGATGAGTACCAGGACACCAACAGAACACAATTTTTATTAATCAGTATGCTAACCCAAAAGTATCAAAACATCTGTGTGGTGGGCGACGATGATCAATCTATTTATAGTTGGCGCGGTGCTGATGTGCAAAATATTTTAGACTTTGAGCAGGTCTTCAAAAAGAGTAAGATTTTCAAGCTGGAACAAAACTACCGGTCCACCCAAAAAATCATTTCGGCAGCTTCAGCTGTTGTTGAGAATAATAACATTCGCGCTGACAAAAAGATATTTTCAGAAAACGAGGAAGGCGAAAATATCGAATTTATCGACGGTAACAATGAATATGATGAGGCCACTAAAATTGCCATTGCCATTGAGCGGGAAATTCGCGCCAAAAAATTGAATTTTAAAGATATTGCCATTCTTTACCGCACAAATGCCCAATCCCGTGTACTTGAAACGGTACTTAACCGGCGGAAAACACCTAATGCAATTATTGGTGGCGTCCGCTTTTATGAGCGCAAAGAGGTGAAGGACATTATTGCCTATTATAAGTTTTTCGCCAATATTAAGGATGACGAAAGCGTCCGCCGAATTATAAATACTCCGCCCCGTGGAATCGGCAAAAAAACCATCGAAATACTGGAATCCTACGCCCATAAAAATGACCTTAATCTTTTTGAAAGTATGCAGGAGATAGACAAAATGGGCTTTAACAATCGCGCCAGACATGCTACAAGCCGGTTTTATACATTTATCAAAGACTACCAAAAATTATTGGGCACTGTATC
>CAYTLS010000440.1:0-3195 GCA_964438745.1 uncultured bacterium | reverse complement strand
CCAGGTGCTGCCTTTGCTCGTAAATGCTATTTTCATGAGTTACCTCTTTTTTTATATTAATTTTAAGATGGTCTGCCAGTGGCTGCGGACTGTTTCCGCCAGCGGCCGATCGTCAAATTCGACAATTGTCTTGCCTTCGGTCATCGCTGCTGTAAAGTTTTCATTATAATTAATGTTACCAATATGAGTAACGCCTTTTCCCTGCATAAAACCGACGAGTGCTTCCGTCTGTTTTGGATTGATGTCGGCTTTGTTAATGATTGCACAACTAGGAATCCGGAATTTATTCACCAATTCAATAACACGTTTTATGTCATGAATTCCCGACACAGAAGGTTCTGCAACCAGGACAACCAGGTTTGCTCCTGATAAAGAGGAGACAACCGGACAACCAATACCGGGGGAGCCGTCAACAAGAACTATATCTTTGCCCAATTCCCGGGCTTTTTCTTTGGCCATTTCTTTGACTTTGGCGACTAATTTTCCGGAATTCTCAGCACCCACCCCCAGTTTTGCATGGATCATTCGGCTTCCTGTTTTTATGGTGCTGTCATACCAGTGTCCCACCAGGTTGTCCTCCATTACAATAGCATCTACAGGACAGATATAGGAGCAGTAGCCGCATCCTTCACAATTCAGTGGAATAACATGAAAATAATCGGTTTCCTGTTCAATGGCGTCGAATCGACAAACGCGTTGACAATTGCCACACCCAAAACATTGGTCGGGATCAATCTGTGCCAATTGGCCGCTGTAAAAGTCCTCGGAGTATGCAAAATCCGGTTCCAGTAAAAGATGCATGTCAGCAGCATCAACATCACAATCTGCAGTAATAATGTCACTGCCGCCTAATATTGAAAATGAAGCGGTTAATGAAGTTTTGCCGGTACCTCCTTTTCCTGAAATGACGACGACTTCTTTCATTTTTGCCTCCGGATTTTATCGATATAACTATGAATCTTGGTTAATTCTGCTTTTACTGCCGGAATTTTATCATAGAGCAATTCTCCTGTGGCGTAGATCTCCGCTATTTTACGGTCATTGGGTATTTTCGCCAACAGATCGATGTTATTTTTATGGCAATAGTCTTCAACTTCGGCATTACCGATACCATCCCGGTTGATCACAATGCCAAAATCAATGCTCAGTTGCCTGACCACTTCGACAGCCAGTTGCAAATCGTGAAATCCAAAAGGGGTTGGCTCGGTGATCAAAATGATCAGATCAGCATTCTTGACGGCCTCTATCATTGGGCAGGAGGTACCCGGTGGAGAATCAAAAATTTTTAAAGTCTCGTCAGAAAAATTTTCGTCCACGTAATCAATGGTTTGGGCGATCAGCGGCACTGCTTGTTCCTCTCCAATGATCAGTTTGGATTCAATGAAATTCAACTGTTGACTCCTGAGATGATTTAATTCACCCATTTTTTTATTTTCCATGGGTAAAGCGTTGGCGGGACATAATTCCGAACAGGCATGGCAACTGTGACACAATTCCGGAAAAATCATTATTTCATCCAGGATTCTTGTCACAGCATTGAAATTGCATAATTCTTTGCATTTATTGCATAGTATACATTCCTCTTTTTTCCAGGTAGGGATTTTTTTGTGGATATCCAGTTGATTAACAGAATTGCCCTTGATGAACAAGCCGGAATTGGGCTCCTCCACATCCAGATCGGTGAGGACGACATCAAATTGTTGTGATAAATAATGTGCCAGGTTGGTCGCCAGGGTTGTTTTTCCTGTACCACCTTTGCCACTGGCAATTGCAATTTTCATAAGTTCTCCGGTGATTAAGTTAAATAGGTCATGATCGTTCCATCGGGCAACATATTGTCCGGATGATAAATTCCAGCTTCTTCTTTCTGATAGCGAACACAATTAGACCAGTTTCCATGACAGAAATTTTTAATCCAGCGACTGTTCAATTTTCCCGCTTCATAAAAGGCTTTCATCGGACATACCGGAAACCATTTACAGGTTTTTTGCTCGTCAGATTTCATAATAAAATCTCATTTCCTACACCACCTTCCATGTATTTCTCAGGAAATGCCTGTTGAAATTTATTTCCATATCGACTACAATGGGTGGGGCAAAGATAATTGACATCTCTTAATGGTTGTGTCTCCTGAAAGTCATGAAATCCGCCAATGATCGCGTAAATGTGGCCGTATTGTCTGGCCCTCTCCATAATCCGATCTACACCAGGATGGGAACAACCGACTATAACAACAACACCTTTTGGACTATCAATGCAAAGAGCCTGTTCAATATCATCCAATTCTCCGGTTGAGTAAATATTCGGATATAGTTGCTGGGCCTGATTGATATAAATATTCTTGCGAACGCTCTTGACACCACGAAAACTTTGCGGCGAAAAGAGTGTTACCACCGAATTTTTGTTTAAAAAATGCGACAATCCGCCAACATGATCATAATGATGGTGAGAGATAAAAACCGTATCAATCCCTTTGGGATCAATATCCAGTCGCGTCATATTATCCAGCAAAATTTGACCATTTTCGCCGGTGTCAAACAAAATCCGGTGATTCTCTGCTTCCACCAGGGCCGTGAATCCCCAGCCAGCAGTCAGGCCATCATTAAACAGGGTATTATCGTAGAGGATTGTAATGCGCATAATTAATGGTTACAGTTTTCGTGTCCGTGGGTGCCATCCCCATGTCCTTCGCCATGTGTACAGCTGCTTTCGCCGGCAACCAGGGTATTATTCAAATAATCCGCGATGATTTTTTCAACTTTTCCCTGAACTCCGATGATCCAGTCAATATTGAATTGTTTGAAAAACTCTTGTGCCCGTCTCCCCATACCGCCGGCGATGATCAGTTCGCAATTATGCTCATGTAAAAATTTTGGAATTGCGCCCGGGGCATGTCCCGGATTTGGCAATAATGTTTTATTGGCGATTTTGTCTTTTTCAATATCAAAAATAGTATACTCCATACATCTTCCGAAATGTTGGGCGACTTGTCCATTATCTGTGGCTATTGCTATTTTCATGATTTATTCCTTTCGTTTTTAGTTGTCATCATTATTGATTGCATTAACCGGGCATAGTTCTGTGCAAGCGCCACAATTAATGCAAATTTCTTCCTTGATTTTATATTTATTTTCTGCAGGTACAATAGCATTAACTGCGCAAGCGGCTATACATGCGCTGCATCCGATACAGGTT
>CAYTLS010000439.1:0-3196 GCA_964438745.1 uncultured bacterium | reverse complement strand
TATTAATTTTATTCGCTTTGCTTGAATAATTTGAAAATTCATGAATAATTCAGCTTAAGAGCTTTCTAAATAAAACTGGTCTAACGGAGGATAGATATTTTTGAAATTACCAGTTGCAAGTAAACGAATTCTTAACAATGGGTTTACACAAAATTAACATTAAGTTCATATTTTGTTTACAAATTATTGCGTTAATTTATGTCTGTTTTTTACTATGTTTAATTGAAAAAAAGATGAAAATGATCAAGATATGAAAACTATTGTTTATAAATGAGTTTAAGTGAATAAAAACCATGTGCTGAATATTTGTAAAAGTGGAAATATTCATTGAATTTAGAGTAATATTTCATATCTTTTAGGCTGTAGAAAAACTTTAAAAATTGGAAAGAAATATGCAAGTTTTAAAATCTGAAAAAATTGCGGGAATAGTAAAAGGACTGGCGCTGCTCAGTTTAATTTATCTATTCCTTTTAAGTATTAAGTTGTTCGGGTATTCCTTTAAAGCCATGGGAGCAGAGGCCGCGCATGCGATCATGGAAACCGTATCAAATCCTTTTGTCGGTTTAATTACCGGTATATTAACAACGGCATTGGTACAGAGTTCCTCGATGACAACATCACTGGTTGTCGGATTTGTTGCCGGTGGGGCTTTTGGGGCTGATCCCCAGATTGCCATTCAGTTAGCTATTCCGATTATCATGGGAGCAAATATTGGCACCAGTGTCACCAATATGCTGGTGAGTTACGGCCATGTGACTGACTCCGATGAATTTGAAAGAGCCTTTTCAACCAGTGTGGTTCATGATTTTTTCAATGTACTGGCTGTCATTGCCATTTTCCCGCTGCAATATTTCTTTAATATTCTTGGTTGGACAGCCTCATTAATGTCGTCGGCTTTTGTCGGTGTTGGCGGTATTTCTTTATTCAATCCTCTTAATGCAATCATTAAGCCGGTCGCAAAAGCGATCCTGCATCAGGTTCACATTCCCTGGCTGGGTATCATTGTTTCCTTACTGATGCTCTTTTTTGCCCTTCGTTTCATTGTCAAAGTAATGAAAATGCTGGTGCTGGAAAAAATCGAAGTCCTTTTTGATAAATATATTTTTAAGACAACCTTGCGAGCCCTGGTTTTGGGAATGGTTTTTACAGCAATCGTTCAATCCAGTTCAATCACCACCTCTCTGGCGGTACCGCTGGCTGCGGCGGGTGTTGTAACTATTACCCAGATCTATCCCTATGCATTGGGCGCTAATATCGGAACAACCATCACTGCTTTGCTGGCAGCATTGTCAACGACCAATCCGGCCGCGATTACAATTGCTTTTTCTCATCTTATATTCAATTTGCTGGGGATTGCAATTTTTCTTCCGCTGAAAAATATACCGATTAATATGGCGAAAAAATTTGCTGAATGGTCAAAGACGAGAAAATATTTGCCCGCTCTTTATATTTTGTTTATATTTTTCATTATACCGGGCTTGTTAATATATTTACTGAGGTGATGATAAAATGTGGAAAAAATTTGTTGATACATTGAAAAAAAAATCTTTATCAGAACAGATCTTTGAAAAATCTCTGGATACAATTCGGCTGGACAAAGAGATGTTTATGAATGCCAAATATGCCTTAAGAAATCATGGCAATTTGGATTTGGCAAAAAAAGTGCTGGAAGAAGATAAGCGGATCAATAAATCGGAGCGGTCTGTCAGGCGCAAACTATTAACCCACTTTGCATTGACCGATAAAATAGAAATCGGTTCCGGGTTCACAATGTCCAGTATTGTTATTGATATCGAACGCATCGGTGATCAGGCCAAAAATATTGCTGACCTGGCGCTCCTGATGGATGATAATTTTTCCAGCGGGCCTTATGATAACAGAGTCAAAGTAATTGAAAAACAGGTTGAAGAATTATTTGATAAAACCTTGCTGGCATTTGAAAACAGTGATGAAGAAGCCGCCCGTGAGGTTATTAATACTTACAAGGAAAAAATTTCAGGCGAATGCTCGGCAATTAAGGATTCGTTGGTTAAGGAAGCGGAATCGATTGGAAACGGGAATGCTGTGGCAGTAGCGCTCTATTTGCGGTATCTGAAGAGAACTGCCGCACATTTATATAATATTTCCACCAGTGTATTAAATCCCTTCCCAAGAATCGGATATAAAGAGAAAAATTAAACGAGGTATTTTAAGTGGCAAAAGGTGTTACAAAGCAAAGTGAAGATTATGCAAAATGGTATACTGATGTCGTGTTAAAAGGCGAACTTGCGGATTACGGCCCGGTCAAAGGTACAATGATCATCCGTCCCTATGGCTATGCAATCTGGGAATCCATAAAAGCCGCCGCTGATGAAATGTTTAAAGAAACCGGGCATGTCAATGCTTATTTTCCCATGTTTATTCCGGAAAGTTTTATGAAAAAAGAAGCGGAACATGTAGAAGGCTTTGCCCCGGAATGTGCCGTCGTAACCCATGGTGGCGGAAAAGAACTGGAAGAGCCACTTTATATACGACCAACATCGGAAACGATAATTTGGTCAGCCTACAAAAAATGGATCAATTCCTACCGGGACCTGCCGATCCTCATTAATCAGTGGGCCAATGTTGTCCGCTGGGAAATGCGTACCAGACTCTTTTTGCGAACGACTGAATTTTTATGGCAGGAAGGCCACACCGCCCATGCTACTGCTGAAGAAGCGGAAGAAGAGACCCGTAAAATGATTGAGGTTTACCGTCGTTTGGCCGAAGATCACATGGCAATGCCGGTATATGTGGGTAAAAAAACCGATGCCGAAAAGTTTGCCGGCGCTGTACATACCTACTGTATTGAAGCCATGATGAAAGACAAAAAAGCATTGCAGGCCGGTACCTCCCATAATCTGGGACAGAATTTTGCCAAAGCTTTTGATGTTAAATTTCTAAGCAAAGAAAATAAACAGGAATATGTCTACGCCACCAGTTGGGGGGTCAGTACCCGTTTGGTTGGCGGATTGATCATGGCTCATGGGGATGATAAAGGGTTGGTATTGCCGCCAAAAGTCGCGCCTTACCAGGTCGTCATAGTGCCCATCTGGAAAAAAGAAGAAGACAGAGTGGCCATTATGGAAAAGGTGGACCAGATTGCAGCGGACTTGAAAGCCAATGATATTCGCTTAAAGATTGATGATAATCCGTCCCAATCTCCGGGTTGGAAATT
>CAYTLS010000438.1:0-3209 GCA_964438745.1 uncultured bacterium | reverse complement strand
CAGAAGAAGATCCTTTCAACAGAATTTGAATTTCATCAAAAAGGGCTCGAAAAAATATTGATGCCGCTATTCAACAATCAACTCAACATTCAAATAGAACCCATCCGTGACAGGGATATTTTTGCGGTAGAAATGGCTATACCCCGCAAAGTTATCTACAACAAAAAGCAGTCCGCGCAGCCATTCAAATTAGGCGTTTGTATTGAACTGGCGAAAATCGATCGGGCTGAAACAAACGCTGTGATGCGTCACCACTCCGGTAAACCTTCCGGCGGCATTGGCAGCAGATCCGGTTCGAGACAAGATAGAAGAGGTAGGCGACCGAATTCAACCGATCAGATTCGAACACCGCTCAATTTTGAAAAGTGGTTAAATGTTCAACTGAGTGAAGATTGATAAGTGCAGGAATTATTTTTCTTTCAACTCATTTTTGATCTTTGTTGTGGATATATCCTCGGTCCGGTCCAAATAAACGACATTGCAATGCTCTTTTAATTCGTCGAATTTTCCCTGCCAGTCATTGCCCATCACAAAAACATCAATATTATGCGTCTTAATATCATCGATTTTCTGTTCCCAATTGTGTTCTGGAATCACTTCATCCACATATTGAATGGCTTCTACAATAGCTGCCCGGTGTTCATAGGGATAAGTACATTTTTTACCTTTAATGGCATTGAATTCGTCAGTAGACACAGCGACTACCAGGTAATCTCCCAGGGCTTTAGCGCGCTTCAAAATCCGCAGATGCCCATAATGAAAGAGATCAAAGGTGCCATAGGTCAATACTTTTTTCAAAATCACTCCTAACACTGATTACAAAAAATTTACATGAAAATATAATAGTCCTGAAGAAAAATAAACATAAAAAAAGGCTCTAAGTCATATATTGTGGGTAAAAAGCTACTTAGTTTTTATAAACTGTTAAACTCTTTCAGAGTTTTAATAATATTTGTTTTTTTCCATGGGTTGAAACCCACGGTTATTATTGTTTAATCCCTTCGGGATTATATGAAATACATTAAGTCTTAAAATTGACAGATAACCTTGTTCTTCTGGCATTATAAAAATTACCGTTAAAAAAAGATAAATAACTGACGTTAAGAATTTTATACTGTTTGAGCATTGTAAATCAAAAAAATGAAATTCTTAAGAAAAATTAAAACTAAAACATAAAGCAAATAAAAATATATAATTAATTAAGCGAGTTTATAAAATTTAGTCAGTTATTTATCTTTTTAGGTGATTTTTATACAGCCAATGATTTTTTTGCTTCTTTTTTCATCAAAGAAAAAAGAAGATCGTTAGTTTTGAATCTACCCACTACAATTCATATAGAACCAAAATTATAAATACCTGAGTCAAAAAAATTAACCTGAATAATCCATAATTTCATGAATTATTCAGGTTAAATAACTTATCCGTGTGTTCATTTATAAATCTGTGTACGTACAGTCTTATCTAAAATTGCCGTGCGCTTTGCTTAGTCAACCAATTTCGACTCGGGATTATCATTCCCTTCCGGCAATTCAAACTGCTTCGGCCGGTTCTCAATCACTTTTTCCAGCCATTTCTGCGGGTATCCCTGTTCAACAATTCTACCCTCTTCATTTTTAACATACCCGTCATTGTATTTCATCACCAGGTATTTACCCAGATCACGCCACTTTGCCACCACATCTTCCCCATGCATGACGGAGTAATCGGTGAGATACTTAACCATCAGCGCTTTATCCTTTTTCAATAAAGCCTGTGCGGTTTGTTCTATCGCCGGCTGGAGAGCGAAAAAATCTCCTTCCAATTGTTGTTGCACTGCCTGAATATCCTGCAGCATATATTTATACTTGATATTGGCGAAATTGGATACAAAATTGAATGCCCACCAGGCCGAATCCCAGGTAAAATCATGAATATTACCAATAGTATAACTTTCCGGCAACTCATTAACAGAGCAATAGAAAGGCACATAACAATTGGTGTAGGTATCATCCATGCCATACCACAGCACACCACCTATTTCATCCGGCAGATAGGAACGAGATTGGGTGACAATGGAAAAACCGGTTTGCTGAGTGGAGATCGGACGTTCCCAGACATATTTTTTGCCATCCACTTCCCACTGCATAGGCCGCCAGCGATTGGGGGAACCATAAGGGCCCGCGTCCATGCCCCTTTGCATATCAAAATCGGTTCCTTCGTAATGGTCACGCATCAGGGCAATCACATCCTCAGTGGATAATTTTTTATCAGGTTTTATGAATAATGGATAATCTTCCGCCCCTGCGACACTACGATGATAATCCGGTGACAATTTCAGTGATGGCGCGGCTCGTCTGAAAACGGACCACACTCTGGCAGAGGCATATCGACGATTACTGGGCGTTGGCGGACAATAGACATCATTAAATTTAAAAGGCCCATCAGTGTCGGGATCATAATATCCCTTTTCAATGGCAAAATCAATCACATTGTCTGAGTAGAGACAATTTTCCGGATCATCCAGGGGAAATTCACCGATCACGGCCTTGTTAGCATGGGCACAAATATAACCATCAGGCACCTTCATGGCCACCCAAATTGCTCCATCACCGCCCTTTCCAGGGCCTATCATCTCAAGCACCCAGGTTTCTTCTTTATCTGCAATGGAGAAAGATTCGCCGGTGGACCGGTAACCATATTTTTCCACCAAACCGGTAATCACATCAATGGCCTCCCGGGCGGTTTTGGCGCGACGCAGGGCAATATGCATCAATTCCCAATAATGCATTAAACCCTCAGGATTCTGTAATTCCTCACGCCCGCTGAAAGTGGTTTCTCCAATAGCAAACTGGTGCTCATTGATCAGACCAACTCGGGCGTAAGTATGCTTAGGTCTGGGAATTTTTCCGCGGATCTTGCCGCCCCAGGTTTTAAGGATCAGGGAATCACCCGGTGCATAATCGGCCGCCGGTTCCCGGTCCAGATGGGCGTGGAATTCGCCGTCACAAGCATAAGTGATCATCACCGATCCGTCCGTCGAAGCGTCTTTGGATACCAGAATGGATGTACATGCATTACTTAGGTTGCATACCAACATTATCAACAATAATGTTCTAATAAAAATTCTCATCTTCCCTCCTGTTAATTGGATCACAATAATTTTCGCAATATATAAAACTTTTGGAAAAGAATCTATAAAATGCTTAATATTCAGCAGAAATGAAACTAAA
>CAYTLS010000437.1:0-3213 GCA_964438745.1 uncultured bacterium | reverse complement strand
AAGAAATACTGCTCCTGAATGATTTGTTTTGCTTTCACCGGTACAGAATCCGATGCGGCGGCTGTGGCTATCAGTAAATGGGTCAATGAGGCATCCTCATTAGTCACCAGTCCTTGCATGAGGCTTTGGTAGGCCAGTTTGATTTTTTGTAGTGGTGGCAAATCCAGAGCATCCAATTGTTCAGCAGCGCTATTTAATTTAGCGAAAGCCATTTTGATCAGCTGAATATAAATCTCATCTTTGGATTTGAAATAGTGATAGATCAATCCCTGGGAAAAACCGGCAGCCGTGGCAATATCAGATATTTTTGTCGCTGAAAGTCCACGCCGGGCGAATAATTTCAAGGCGCTGGAAAAAATCTGCTCTTTTCGCTCGTCTTTCATTTGTTCATTAATTTCTTTATTTCGTCCCATCTGACTCGCTTTCATTGATTGAATGACTATTCAACGATAATTTATAATATTCAACTTTAAAATGGAAGTTTTTTATGATACTCTCTAAGTTTTAGAGGGCAGCAGTTAAACGTTTAATTGTTTTAAAACTCCATGACTGCTGTGAACAGATAGCATCTCAATTTCATGGGTGAACGGGTTTGATTTTAATCATAACATTGGTAGGCAGTGCTATGCTTATGAGATTATAAAAACTATCACAAATAAAATTATTAATGTAATCGGTTACATTTTTTTGTATATTGCTTATGGATAGTTATTTTTCAATTTTTAAAAATATTCTTGTTTTTGGACAGGGATATGGTTAGAATTCTGATAATTAAGAGGGTAGAAGTAATCTTTTAACAAAAGAGGGAATTTATGGATTTTACATTAATTGATTATGTCATTTTTGCCGCTTATGCAATTTTAATTGTAAGTGTCGGCCTGTGGGTTTCCCGTACCAAAAAGGGAACAGAAAAAACCACAGAAGATTATTTTTTAGCCGGGAAATCATTGCCCTGGTGGGCCATTGGCGCGTCATTAATCGCCGCTAATATTTCAGCGGAACAGTTTATCGGAATGTCAGGATCGGGGTTTTCCATTGGACTGGCTATTGCCTCCTATGAATGGATGGCAGCCATTACATTATTGATTGTTGGTAAATTTTTTCTACCAATTTTTATAGAAAAAAAAATCTATACAATTCCGGAATTTGTCGAAGCCCGATACAGTAAAAATCTTAAAACAATTCTGGCAATTTTCTGGATCGGTTTATTCGTCTTTGTCAATCTAACCTCCGTTTTATTTCTGGGCGCGAAAGCCCTGGACACCATATTGGGAACAGGCAATGGCGATTATATCATTCATGGGATCCTGGGACTGGCTTTTTTCGCAGCCGCCTATTCTTTGTGGGGTGGATTGTCTGCTGTAGCCTGGACAGATGTCATTCAGGTGATTTTACTGGTTATTGGCGGATTAATCACCTCAATAATAGCGTTGAACAATGTGACACCGGAAGGTGGTGTATTTACCGGCTTGGGTCATATTTATCAAACCGCCGGTGATCATTTCCACATGATCCTTGAAAAGGGACACAAAAGTTTTAACGACCTGCCCGGTATCGCCGTACTCGTCGGCGGAATGTGGGTTGCCAATCTCTATTACTGGGGTTTTAATCAATACATTATTCAACGTACCTTTGCTGCGAAATCATTGAAAGAATCGCAGCGGGGAATCGCCTTTGCAGCCTTTCTAAAACTAATCATTCCGGTGATCGTGGTTATTCCCGGCATCGTCGCCTATGTGCTCTATACACAGCCCGCCGGTACAGCCGTAATTCCCGGCGTGCAAGAAGCTTTTTCCACAGCCGATGGTATTAATTATGACAAAGCCTATCCCTGGTTGATCAGCCAGTTTGTGCCGGTCGGGTTTAAAGGCCTGGTACTGGCAGCCCTGGCAGCAGCGATTGTATCTTCACTGGCCTCCATGCTGAATTCCACCTCAACAATTTTCACAATGGATATTTATAAGCCCTACCTTGCCAAAAATCCGGACAATAATAAACATTTAGTCAAAGTTGGCCGTATTACTGTATTTGTCGCCCTGGTCATTGCCTGTCTGGTGGCACCACTGCTCGGATCCATCAAAGAAATGTTTCAATATATCCAGGAATATACCGGTCTGGTAAGTCCCGGTGTTTTAGGTGTGTTTATCATGGGCTTGTTTTATAAAAAAGCAACCAATAATGGCGCCATCTGGGGAGCAATTTTATCCCTGGTAATTGCATTAGGTTTAAAACTGGCTACTGCAATGCCATGGATGCACCAGATGATGATTACCTGGATTGCCACAATGATTATCATCGCTGTGATCAGTTATATTGAAAATAAAGGACAGAATGATGAAAAAGGCATAAAGATTTCGAGAAAGTTATTCGAAACACACTGGGCCTTTAATACCAGTGCTGTTATCATTTGTTTAATTCTGGTTGTCCTTTATACTGTTTTTTGGTAAAAATTTAATTGATTATTTAATAATATAAGCATACTTTCAACCACAGAATCTTCACGGGTTCTGTGGTTTTTTTTAATCTATTATTCGGGGGAAATATGACAATTAAACAAATTTTTATCAAACTTGCTTTTTTCAATATTTTAGTTTTTTCCTTTTTGAATGCACAACAAACAGGAACTTTAAATCTGATGCCTGTTCCAAAATCAATGGAACTAACCGGCGACAAATTATATATCGACAGAGAGTTTAAAATTGATATCCTCTCTTATTACGGTGATGACCTGTATACATACGCCACCCGGATGTTAAGACGATTGGATAAACGAACCGGGTTGCTTTTTCACCAGGATGTTTTGAAAATTGATGAAGAGATTCAAGATCCGACCCTGACAATCAAGACCAATCGCAGTGGACGATTATTACTGGGAGAAGATGAATCCTACCGGTTGTCAATTACAAAAACCGGGGCTACACTCGAAGCGGAAACCGATATTGGCGCAATGCGGGGATTGGAAACCTTCATTCAATTGCTGGATGCTGATGAAAAAGGATATTTTTTCCCGGCGGTTAATATTTCTGATGATCCCCGGTTTCCCTGGCGCGGATTAATGATTGATGTCAGCCGGCATTTTCACGATTTAGGGGTGATCAAACGGAATCTGGATGCCATGGCAGCGGTGAAACTCAACGTACTGCATTTACATCTCTCCGATGATCAGGGATTTCGTGTAGAGAGCAAAATCTTTCCAAAATTACATTTGAAAGC